>JBATTL010000147.1:0-1654 GCA_049670525.1 Thiohalocapsa sp.
ATGCATCGCTGGGTTAAACTCGTTCATGACCTGCCCTCCTCAAGGTGGCTCTGTGGTGATGGATGTCCGTCCTCAACATAACCCACGTGCGTTGAGGACGGGCAGGTCAAAACATCATGTCTAGACCTGGTGCCGAGTTCCGGCAGCGTCCCCATTCGCAGCATTCCCTATGAGACCGACAGGCTGAACCTGGAGCTGGGCGGCGACTACCGCATTGCGCGGGGCCAGATGCTCGATGCCAAGCTGATGCGCGAGGAATACAGGCGCGAGCATCGCGAGCGTGACAAGACTTGGGAAAACAGCCTCAAACTCGGCTATGTCAATCGCGCCTTCGACTTCGGCACCTTGCGGCTGCACGGTACTTACGGCCAGCGGCGCGGCGACGACTATGATCTGAACGCCAACGACGCCTATTTGAGCGCCTACCTGGGCCCGGAGCCCGTCGCCGGCGACGTGCACAGCTGGCTGCGAGCCCCCTATGGCTTCCGTAAGTTCGATCTTGCCGACCGCGACATCCTGAGCCTGGACGGCCGCTTCAATTGGATCGCCGCCGAGGCGCTCGACGTAGGCATCGGCCTTCGCTACGACGACATCGAGTACCCCAATTCCGATTGGGGCCGCACCGACACCCAACGCCTGGCCAGCGTCAATCTGGACGTAAACTGGCAGCCGTCGGCAAATCTCGGCCTCTGGGGCTACTACGGCTATCAGCAGGGCCGCATCGAGCAGCACGGTGTCGCACCGACCTTCTCGTTCCGCGGCGGCGGATGCGTCGTCGGCCTTGGCGGCGCGACCGCCACCAACTGGCCCGACTACTGCAGCACCGTGGCGCTGGACAACACGCTGTTCCCCAGCACGCTGGCCTGGGATGTCGAGTCCAACGATCGCAACAACGCCTTCGGCGCCGGCCTGTTCTACGACTTCGGTCCGGCCCGGCTGGAGTTCGACTACACCTATTCCAACGGCGTTTCCCAGATCGACTACGACTACAACGCCGTCGGCCAAGGTTTCACACCGCAGCAGCTTGCCCTGATCGGCACCGGTATGCCGGATCTGAACACGACCCGGAACATCCTGAACCTGAACCTGCTGGTGCCGATCAACAAGACGGTCGCCGTGCGCGCGTTGTATCGCTATGAGCAGGGCACGATCGACGATTGGCACTACAACGGCGTCTCCGAGAACCCGGTGCCGGCGGCCAATGCCGTCTACCTGGATGCCGGCCTGCAGGACTATCACGCGAACGTGTTCGGCCTGCTGCTGCAAGTCAGCTTCTGATGACCGCCGCGCGCCTGTCCGAAGGACGCCCGACAGCCCCGTGCTGCCGCGCGTCCGACCTCACCCGACTGCAACGGGGGGAGCCCTGACCCATGCAACCGAATCAAGACAAAAAAGATCTGAAGCGTCGCGCCCCCTATCACCTGATCTCGGCAGCGCTGACGACGCTGCTGGCCGTCGCGCCGGCTACGCCAAGGGCAGATGACGAAAGCGCAACGCGGCAGCTGGTGCAGACCGAGTGTGCCCAGTGCCATGGCGAGGACGGCAATGCAGCGGCCCCGTCCTTTCCCAAGCTGGCGGGGCTTCAGCACGATTACCTGGTCAAACAAATGACGGAGTTCACCAACAATCGGCGCCAGAGCGAGATCATGGGACC
>JBATTL010000148.1:0-4202 GCA_049670525.1 Thiohalocapsa sp.
GTTCACGACGCTGTCCGGTCATCGCGTGTATTTCGGCGTAGAAGCGATCATTGCCGATCGGCTGATCCTGATTGAGTGCTATGCGTAGATCGCGGAGCGGCGCCTCGTCGAGCGCAGCGGCAAACAAGGCACGATGGGCCTCCCGTCTCGACACGTCCTCATGCCAGTCCTGGTCATCGAAGAAGCAAGCGGCGCGATTGTGTCCGCGCTGCACAGTGTGCAGCGGCACGCCGTCGATGTGGAAGCGTGGACGCCGAGGCATCGCTGAAGGACAGCAGCAATTGAACCTGGCACGTTTTCCGTGGCACGTTTTCCGCACTTCGTAGGCTTTCGCGCTGCCGACCTTCGGCGAATTGGGCCGAGAGCCCTCATCGCTTTGCCGACTGTCCTCCGTGTGGTCGCCTTGGTTGCCGCCTTTCGCGGCTCGTTGTCAGGCTTGCGCTCGAGAGTGCAAACCCGAGCAGTACAATGACGAATGTCGGGCCAAAAGGTTGGTCCAGCAGCAATGCTGTGGCGAAGCCCAGGAGGTAGCCCAGCAGGCCAATGGCGGCAGACCAGATGAGCGTCCAGCGCCAGCCTGTCGCCATACGAAATGCCATCCAAGCGGGCACCAGCACCATCGCGAATGCGGCCATCAGTCCCATGCTGGCGGTCGCGACGGCCATGCCGGCTGCCGCGAGGAGGTCGAAACCCAAGTGCCAGCGTCGTGACGGCAAGCGGTTGGCCGCCTCGTGTTGTGGCAGGAGTCGTGCTCGCAGCAGCCGCGGCATCAGCCGGGGCAGCGCCACAGCGCAGATCAGCACCAGGAAGATGGCCCCGCCAAGATCCATGGGACCGGCGAAATAGAGCTGCCCCTCGACCAGCGCGTGCCCCAACTGCTCGCCATGCCCGGAGTTGGCAGCGGCAAGCAGCAGCACCGCCCAGCCACCGAGGATCATGAAGCCGAAGGCCGCATTGCCGCGGACCCTGCCGACGCCCTTGGCGAACGCACCTCCAGCGGCGGCGGCGAGTCCGCCCGGGAGCGCGGGAAGCCCGATGGCAAGTCCCAACACCGCTCCGGCTGCGGCCAGGTGCGCAAAGCCAAGCGCCGCCAGCCATTCGTCCCTGAGCATCAGCAGCGCACCAAGCAGAGGCAGTACACAGGCCAGTAAGAGGCCGACCGCAAGCGGCAGCCGGAAAAGCGGATCAGCGAGCGCGGTCAGTTCCATCGGCGGCAGCAAAGGTCGGGAGCGCACCGTTGTGGCCCGGGCTCCGGGCGAGCTCCAGCACGCGGGTGCAATTGGCATCGAGGAAGGACCGTTCGTGGCTCACAATCAGCACGGCGCGGTCCGTGGCGCGCGCTGCAAGCATCTCCGCCAACAGGGCTATGTGGGTCGGGTCGAGATTGTTGGTGGGCTCGTCCAGTAGCACCAGGCGCCCTGGCCCGGCCAACGCGGCCCAGACACACAGCAGCTGGTGCTGACCCCCGCTCAGTCGGTCGAGCCTCTGCGGCAGGAGCCGCACCAGGGTCTCGGGCAGAGCGCCCGGGTCGGCTTGGGTGCCTCGGTCGGCGCCCGCAATGGTGAGCAGTTCCCCGCCGGTCACCGGCAAGGGTGTGAAGCGCACCGGCGCCTGCGGCTGCACCGCCAGCTCGATGCAGGGCGCCAACTGCAAGTCACCGCCGAAACAGCGGGCCTCCCCGGCGATGGCCGCGAGCAGCGTCGACTTGCCGCTGCCGTTGGCCCCCCAGAGTCCGACGGTGTCACCGGCCGTGACGCGGAGCGACACAGGCCCCACCACCGGCTGCGACCAGCCGGCAACGAGGCCGTCCAGAGTCAACAACGCGGCCGCGGCCTGCGGTTCAGTCGGCGGCGGCAATGGCGCTGACCCAGCGGTCGATGTGGCGTAGATAGCCGTTACCGTCGGCATCCACCGGCGGCTCCAGCGGCAACTCACGAACCGGCCAGTCAAGGTCCCGGCCCAGCTTGCGCGGACTCTTCGACGATTGATACGGCGCGTGGACGATGATGCCGTCGCGGCCCCGCAGCTTGCCGGCCAGTTTTCGCAGATCCCGCCCGCTCGGCGGCACCCCGGGCACCGGCTCGATGGCGCCGAGCAGGGGCACGTCGAAGCGATCGAGCAGGTACAGGGCGTCTCGGTGATAGAGCACGACCCCCGGCGCGCCCGCCAATCTGGACTGCCAGCCCGGCACGCGCTGCCCGACGGCATCGACGAAGCGCGCAGCGTTGCTGCGGTAGCGAGCGGCATTCGACGGGTCCAACCGGGCCAATCGCTCACTCAACGCCTGCGCCACCTGCGCCATGCGTACCGGATCCAGGTCGACGTGGGGGTTGCCCGCCGGGTGCACGTCGCCGCGGGCGCGGTCCGCGGTGCCGCCGACATCCAGCAGAGGCACCTGGGCCGCGGCTTCGAAATAGCCCTCGCGCCCCGGCAGGATATCCGGGTTTGCGGCGCTCGCAGTTGCCGCCGGCAACCAACCCACCTCCAGCTCGGCGCCGACGGCGACCAGCAGGTCCGCTCCGCGCAGGGCGCGCATCATGCTCGGCTTCGCCTGCAGCGCGTGCAGGTCCTGGTCCGGGCCCGCCAGCACCGTCAGGTCGGCGTCGGGGGCCACGGTGCGCACTAGCGCACCCATGCTCGGACTGGTCGCCACCAGGTCCAGTGCCAATGCCGGCCCGGCCAGCAACATCCAGACCACAATACCCGTCAACCATTTTTTCATTGACTCACCTCACCAATCACTGTGCGGGTGGATTCGCGAGCAGGCGCACCGCCCCCGCAAGATCCTCGGCACTTGGCTCTAGAATGGGCCCTAGAATTCATGCGCCCCATGACTCCCCAGACTCATCAAGAACTGCAGATAGAACGCGTTGAACCGCTCACGCTCGTCCGGCGCAGCCAGAACGTCGTTATAGGCGTACTGCGCGCGTAGCTTCGAATACTCCGACAGATTCCAGCTAACATCGACTGTCCAGCGGTCGGAGCTGCCGAAGTCCTCGCTGCGCGCGCCGCTGACCTTGTTGGTCAGCCCGAGCACGTCGTAGCGCAGGCCTGCCTTCCATTTCGGCAGAAGGCCGTAAGTAGCCTGCGCGTAGAGACCATCGGTGGTGTATTTTCGCGCACTCCCGATCTGCTCCGAGTGGGCGCTGGAGCGCACGGTCATGTCCTTGATGGAGCGCAAATATTCGCTCTGAAAAGTGAAATCGCCCTGCCCGTAGGCGCCGGGGGCGTCGTACTTGTAGACGAGGTCGATGCCCCAGAGGTCCGCGTTGCCGGCGAGGCCTGTCTCGTGCAGCTCTTCGGTGATGCCGTCGCCGTGGTCGTGCATAGGCTCGTTCGCGTGTTCGTGCTCCTCGTCGTGCTCGTGCTCGTCTTCGTGCTCATTCTCGTGCGCATGCTCTACCGCATGGGTGTGCGTCTGCACCGCCTGCTGCTGCTCCGCGTGGGCGTAGGACAGCCCAAACTGGAGCGCCTGATTCCGGCCCAGCTCCGGGGTTGCCTTGGCGAACAAGGTGTAGAGCCGCGGTCCCGTGTTGGTGCTCCCGAGATTGAGCTCCTCCTGCTCCGCGTCGTTGACGGTAGCGCCGAAGATCTCCTGGTTGCCCTGCAGTGCCTCGCCGCCGATCAGGGCATAGAAGGGCAGTTCCGGGATCCAGGTCAGCTGCAGGCCCGTGTCCTGCAGACCATGGAAGCCGAGCAGGTTCAGATAGGGCAGGTTCTGGTCGACGAAGTCCCACTGGTGCGGGTGCTGCCGGTTGATGTAACCGAAATCGCTCAAGAACTTACCTCCCTTGACCTTGAGGCCGTAGGGCAGGGCACGGGTCTCGAAGTAGGCCTCCTCCAGCTCGACGCTACCGTCGCCGTCGAAGGAGACGTAGGTCGCCGCGTCGAAGTACGGATCGACCGTTGCACTGAACGACAGCTCCGCCTCGCGGAAATTGAATCCGTCCTGCGCGTCGTTGTGCGCGTGGCCGCCGTCGTCGTGATCATGGGCGTCGTCGCCATGGGCGTGGCCGGCGCTGCCACCCGCCTGGTAGGCCTCGCCCACCAGCTCGGCGCCGTTTCCGTCCTTGGTATCGTCCTGGTAGTAGTTGCCGTCCAGGATCACCGAGATCTGCGGATTAAAGGCACTGCCGGAGGTAACGGCGTCGAAAACCCCGCCGCGCTTGGCCGCCGAGCTCGCGCCTGCGCTCGCCTGGCCT
>JBATTL010000149.1:0-8143 GCA_049670525.1 Thiohalocapsa sp.
TGAGCGTAGCCATTGACTCGATGAGCGACGGCGCATAAGAACTGCCGAGCCCGGCGGGGCCGTGACCGACGTGGCAGTCCGAGTGGTAGCGCCGGAATCCATTGTAGGTGCCGAAGTCGACCTTGCCGTCCTGATAAAAATAGGGTGTTTCCGCATTGAATGTGAAATCGCGAGAATCGCCGACCGATTCTTCGACGGCAGCGGCAGCGTTGGTCGACGACAGCGTGACGAGTACCGCCGACATCAGCGCGCGTTGGGGGATGCTTCTGTAACCCATGACTGTCCCCGACCATAGGCAGGATTAACAATGACGATGGCCGCCGCCCGAAGGCGACGGCCGTTGCGTGCCGAAAGGGGCTTAGGCAATTTCTGTCAACTTTCATACCCGCTGACTTGTCTGGACGCCCGCCTTCTGTGTCGGCGCTCCGTGAAGGCGAACCTCAATCCTGCGTCATCTGATACGAAAGTTTCCGGCAATCGCCTTAGTTCGGCAGTTCGAACACGGTCAGCTGGCCGCCGAGCTGGGTGTAGTCGCTCAGCGAGGCGTAGGCGCCGACGGCACCGAGACCGGCGGTCGGATCTGTGAGACCCGCTGCCATCCCGATACCGGCCCAGCCGCCCAGACCTGAGAGGACCGCGACGTATTGCTTGCCGTTGTGCTCGTAGGTGTTGACGTTGCCAATGATGCCGGACGGCGTCTTGAACTTGTACAGCTCCTTACCCGTCGCCGCATCGACCGCCTTCAGATAGCCCTCCAGGGTGCCGTAGAAGACCACGTCACCAGCGGTGGACAGCGCCCCTGACCAGACTGAGAATTTCTCCGGATTGGACCAGAGGATCCTGCCATCGACGGCATCCCAGGCGATGAAGTTGCCCAAGTTGTCACTGCCCGGAGGCGGGTATATGCTCAGTGTCGCACCGACATAAGGCTGACCGGCGGTGTAGGAGACCTGGAAGGGCTCGTAGTCCATGCACACATGGTTGGTCGGTACGTAGAAGACACCCTCTTTATTGATCTGATCGAGCTCGCTGTAGCGGGTATTGGCATAGTCGCCGCCCGGCATCACCCATTCCTTCGGTTTATTCTGCATTTCCAAGAGCTCGGTATTGGCCAACGCGCCGCCGGTGCCGCCGGTCGCGGTAGCCGAAATGACAGCAGCAGCAATGGTCTTCAATCGAATCATGGTGGGTTTTCCTAAATGGTTTGGCGGTCTGCTGCATCGCAATACAGACGCCAAGTCATAGTGACGAGCTGGGAACGCACTCTTGTCAGAATCAGCAATGACAAACCCCCGATTTCCTAGAGTCTTGTCTTCCCGAATCATGGCACTTCACCGATTCCCGCGCAAATCACTCATTGATTCAGTTCCGCCAACGCTTGCCTACCTCGATGGCGATGATGCGTGCGCAATAGACGTGGTTGGCGGGTTTGTCTAGTCCGCTTCTCACTCCCGAATAAGCATCAGCCGTGCCAGCATCTCCGACTCAGTCGTTCCAACTTATTAGTGATTGTTAATACTCGTTGCCCATGAAAGCTCGGATCACGCGATTCGGTGGCGCTGTCCCGTCGGGAATCCCGAGCAAGCCTCGCTATTAAACGATGGATGAGAATATTACCAAGTTATTCTATTATATTGGTCGTTGTAGACGGCGAGATCTCCAATACGTTCGATGGGCGATCCGTTGAGCTGAGATCGCTTCGACTTGCGGCCCCGATCGGGCGTTTTGTATCTGTGTAGTCTCGTTCGCGTGACAGGTTGTAACCTGCCGAACCCTGAACGGTTTGCGGCGAAAAGCGGGTGGTCAGTCGTGTTCGGCTGGCCCGCAAACCCCTGGGTTTACAAAATGGAAAGGGGGCCTGGATCTGCTCAGAGTTCGCCGCTCATGATGCGCTTTGAGTTCCGCATGTTACGGAACACAATGGGCGCAACGACGAAGTCGGCATGGGATGCGTGGATGGCGTCGACGCGTTGCTGCAACTCTCCGTGCTGGGGCGACTTGTCACAAACGGGGTCGGCATTCGCGGCATCGCCCGTTAGCAGGTACGCCTGACAGCGGCAACCACCAAAGTCCTTGTCTCGTTCCGGACAGGTCCGGCACGGGGCCTTCATCCAGCCTTGACCGCGAAACTTGTTGAAGTCCGGTGAATCCCGCCAGATCCACTCGATGGCGTGGTTGCGCACATTGGGAAACTCCAAGCCGGGCAGCATGCCGGCTGCATGGCAGGGCATGGCGGTGCCGTTGGGCGAGACAGCGAGGAAGATGCCCCCCCAGCCGCGCATACAGGGCTTAGGACGTTTTTCGTAGTAGTCCGGCACCACGTACAGTATCCGCATCTTGCCCTGGAGTTCGTCCTGATAACGATGCGCCACGGCCTCGGCGCGTTGCACCTGCTCAAGCGTGGGTAGCAGTTGCTCGCGATTCTTCAGTGCCCAGCCGTAATACTGGGTTGTCGCGAGTTCCAGGTAGTCCGCATCGAGCGAGTGGGCGAATTGAATGATGTCTTCGACCTGATCCGTATTCTGCCGATGCAGCACGAAACACAGCACCATTGGATAGCCGTATTGCTTGACCAACCGCGCCATCGCTTGTTTGTGTCTGAACGAATCGTTGCGGGCGATGTGATTGTTGATCTCCTTGGTGCTCGCCTGGAAGCTGATCTGGATATGGTCCAGGCCGGCTTGCTTGAAGCTGCGGATACGCGACTCGTCCATGCCGACGCCGGATGTGATCAGATTGGTGTAATAGCCAAGCTGGTGCGCTTCCGTGATCAGTTCTTCGAGGTCCTCTCGAACCAACGGCTCCCCCCCGGAGAAACCAAGTTGCACGGCACCCATGGCGCGTGCCTCGCGGAATACCCGTTTCCAGTCCTCGGTGCCGAGTTCCTCGTCGGAACGTGCGATATCGACCGGGTTGGAGCAATAGGGACATTGCAGCGGGCATTTATAGGTCAGTTCTGCCAATAACCAGTAGGGGTTAGGCAGCGCCGTGTTGGATCCACTGTTGCTCATAGGCGGTCTTCAGGAACGTCAGGACGTCGGCGCTCAGTCCGTCGGCGTCGGGGAATTTCCGCTCAAGTGACTCGATGATCGCGGCGACGGTGCTTTGTCCGTCACAGCGGCTCAGGATCTCGCCCGCCGCTGGATTGAGCTTGACCATCCCCTCCGGATAGAGAATCACGTAGCTCTGCTGTGCGTCCTCCCACTGCAGGCGGAACGTGGGTGCCATTTTTGGCACGTTCTCGGGGCCGAAGTCGTCCTTCATGGGTTGACCCCGACATTGTGATACGGGGGTCGTTTGTGGACGTAGGCCATCCACATGCAGTCGAGCATGGTCCAGAGTACGTCGAGCTTGAACTGGAGCACATTCAGCATTTGCTCTTGTTGTTCTCGTGTCTGGTAGTAATCCAAGGTGATCGCGAGGCCATGTTCGACATCGCGATGTGCCTCGCTCAGCCGCTTGCGAAAGTAGCGGTAGCCGCGTTCGTCGATCCAGGGATAGTGCAGCGGCCAGTTGTCCAGCCGCGCCTTGTGGATGGTTGGTGCGAACAATTCCGTCAGCGACGAACTGGCGGCGACCTGCCAGGGCTGCTGGCGTGCGAAATTCAAATAGGCGTCGATCGCAAAGCGCACGCCGGGCAGCAAGAGGCGATGCGACAACAGGTCATCCCGCCGGAGCCCGACGGCCTCGCCGAGCAGTAACCAGGCCTCGATGCCGCCTTCGTCGCCCTCGGTCCCGTCGTGATCGATGATACGTTGTGCCCAATGGCGACGGATATCCCGGTCCGGACAGTTGGACATGATGGCCGCATCCTTTTGCGGGATGGTCGTCTGATAATAGAACCGGTTCGCGACCCAACCCCTGATCGCGTCCCGGTCCAATTGCCCGGAATTCATGCGCACATGGAATTCGTGGTGGATGTGGTAGTAGCGCTCCTTGTCCCGCAGTTGTTGCTCGAATTCCTCTCGGCTCCAGGGCGCTAAGGTCGTCAGTGCTGTCGGCGCTCCAGGTATCACAGCCGGATCTCCATCCCGTCCTCGGCGACCTCGATGCCTGCGCTGGTTAGCAAACGCCGCTGGGGGGACGACTCGTCGAGGATCGGGTTCGTGTTGTTGATGTGAATCAGGATCTTTCTGGGTCGGTCCAATTGTCGCAGCAATTGCACAATACCGCGCTCGCCTGATTGGTCCAGGTGACCCATCTCCCTGCCGCTTCGCTGACTGAAACCACCACGGATCATCTCGTCGTCCGTCCAGAGGGTTCCGTCGACGAGCAGGCAGTCAGCGTTGCCCATGTGCTCGATTATCCGCTCCTCGATTTGTCCGAGACCCGGCGCGTAGAACAGGCTCTTGCCCGTGTTCCGGTCGCTAACGCGTACGCCGATGTTGTCGCCCGGCACCGTGTTGTGCCGGTGCGGAGAATAGGGTGGTGCCTCGCTCTTTAACGGGACCGCGGTAAAGGTGAGGTCTGGCGCATGGGACATCGAAAAACTGGACTCATCGGTCCTGATTTCATGCCAGTTGATGCCGCGAAAATGGGACAGGATCGGGAAGATCGGAAATCCGCTGCTTAGGTCTTCTTTGACAGCGGCGGTGCAGTACACATCCCATGGCTCGGTGTGTTCGCGTAACAGCAGTAAGCCGGTCGTATGATCGATTTGCGCGTCAACCAGCAGGATTGCACGAATGGCCGTGTCGCGATGCTTGCGAGCGGGCTGCAGTGCGGGAAACGACTCGAGTTGGGCGCGAATGTCCGGTGACGCGTTGAACAGCGTCCAGTCGCTGTCGTTCGCGCTGATTGCGATCGACGATTGGGTCCGTGGCTTTGCCTGTATGGTCCCGTTTCTTAGGCCCAGGCAATTGCCACAGTTGCAGTTCCATTGAGGAAAACCGCCGCCCGCGCCAGAACCTAAGATGCGAATTCTCATTGGATTGTTGGCATGCTGATGGAGTGCCGCCGCTCCGCCGCGTTCAAGCACCGGCCTGCAAGTGCTGTTGTACGGTCCCATGGATAGGGGCGGGCCATCGAGTCCAACTAGCGGACAACAGAAAGCCGGCTCGGGAGCCGGCTTTCAAGGGTTTTTCCTGACCCGAGGCTCAGCGCGAATGAGGCCGACAGCGACGGCGAACCTCGATGCGATCAGGACCGCGGAACAGAACGCGGGTTCAACGGTTGTTTATATAGAGATTGATCTCGAAGCCGAGACGCAGATCTTCAAAGCTGGGGGTGGACCATTTCATGGTGGTTCTCCTCGGTGATCTGGTTGTGGAGTGAAGCTGTAAACTGATCTGGCACTGAGCCATATCTCGGGCGGAACTGACATTGGGTTCGCCCTCGGGTTTTTAACCTAAGCAGCGACTGTGCCAACGTCGGGGACGCCGCCGCCGTGCCCTATACTTCACGGGTGCAAGCCGTTCAGGTGACGAACTGTGTCAGTAGCGTAACACCGATGCACGGCGCGTATGACAATGGGCGCTGGCGGCGAGGCTAATTGCAAGCCTGGGCCGCGATCCAGTCCGCGATAATGCGCATCTCGTCTTCGTTCACGTTTTGCATGATGCCGTTCATCGCGGCGGTCATCGCATTTTTTCGCGTGCCGGCCTTTATGTCTCGAAGTTGGTTGTAGAGATAGTCGGGATTCTGTCCCGCGAGCTTCGGATAGGTTGGCAGAATGGGGCTATTCGCATCCTCGCCGTGGCAGGAGACGCAGGTTTTTATTCGGTAGAGTGTGGCGCCGTCCTGAGCCAGGGCGCTGGTGCCGACCCAGGATCCCAGCAGCAAACCAAGCACTGGGCCGGCGGCTATCCTTGGATGCATCAATGAAATACTCCTCTCGTGCTCGTTGGATGCAGCAGGACGAGCCTGCTGATGAAACCATCAGGGCGCGCTCCATCTCTCCCGCCGACATCAGCAGTTTTCGTGCCGCTGGGCTTCTCAAGCCGTCTTGCGGCGCCTGTATCGGGTGCGTCGTTATACTCGGGTCTGGAGCCCGATAGGGCGGCTTGTGTTCACCGAGAGGAGACTCGGCGGACTTCACCGACCAGCTCGGACCGCTCCGGTTCGCCCGCGAACGCGCTGTTTGGGCGTCCCCGTGGCGAATCTGACTATACCCGAGAGGTGACACAGGCTGGGACGGATCGGGCCCGCCGTGAGTCAGCGCAATAGAGACTCTTTTTCCAGGTCGGCCTTAGCGTTTGGCGTCGCTGGTCTCTGATCGGCGTGGCCACTCATCCATTCAGCGGCGGAATGTTTGTCGGGGGTAACCTGACGGGGAAGGGCACCGCGCACCCGCGCGCAAGCGGAGACGCTGAGCCGCGAAGTCCGCTCGCGCTCGCACAAGGCACCTCGAAACCCGAGATAGTCCGGACGCAATAGCGCCAATTCAGGGATGTCCCGCACCTCTAGACTGCCCGCTAGACCGCACAGAAGTTGATGTGCGCGGGCGAGGCCGACGAAATCCGCGAGTTGGTCAGCGGACATCGAGTCGCACAGCCTGCCGAAGGATTTGTTGGCGGTATCGAGCATGACGCCATGGAAGCCGGCAGCGGCCAAGTTAGGGATGTCACTCAAGGGTGGGGAGCGATCCGCGAACAGCACAGCGATCAATCGATGCCTGGCGGCCAATGGCGCTATTGCCAACAGTGTCTTGCTGATACCAGCAGTCTGAAGGAGCCCGAGCTTCACCAGGTCGACGCCGGTTGCGGCGATGCTCCGCACGGCCGGGATCAGGGACGCCGCTTCCGTCGGCAGGTCGCCAGCGGTGGCGCTGAGTGGGCACCGCACTCCCACCTGTTCGCGAATCGCATTGATCATCGCAACGGGCAGGGCACCCAATGCGCCGCGACTCGGGTCCTTGCAGTCGATTAGGTCCGCACCGGCGCTTAACGCCAGCTCCGCCTCAACGGGGTCGGTCACGCTTGCGAGCAATCCGGTCATGCGCACCGCCTGCGTCGATGTTCCAGCAACCGCTGTTCGAGCCAGCTCCAGGCCTCCCATTCCCGCTCGCCGGCCGTCTTGTCCATGGCGATACGCAGGTACTCCAACTCGGTGTCGATCTTCGATTCCGGCAGCATGCCGAGACGGCTGATCAGGATCGCAAATTCCAGGGTTGCGCTCTGCGCGCGGTTGAAGCCGCGAAATGGACGGTGGTTGACTTCGTGAACGACCCGGCAATAGACGCGGGGTCGCGCTTCGTCTACTTCGACCTGGGTCACTACCAATTCCTGGTGGGCGAGGCAGTTGCCCAGCCGGAAGCCGCGGATCTGCTCCGTCTCCACGAGCGGCCAATCGAAATGGCCTGTCAGACAGCCCGCGTAGACCCGGACGTCGTCGGTAAGGTTGATGACCGCGTGCCCCTCGCGCAGCAGGTTGTCCAAGGTACGCGAAGGGCGAAATGGCGAAATCAGGATGCCGTCGTCGCGTTCGCGGACACCCATTGGCGCGATATGCGCCTGGCCTTTGGCGCCAAGCGTGATCAGAATGGTCTCTCGGATAAACTCGCTCAAGGTCTGTGTCTCCTGTCGAAACCCAGCTCCTGTCTGTCTGCGGTCATCGGGCAGCGCTGACGCTGCGCAAGAATCCCCCGGTCTCGGTCGGGTTAGAGCAGCCTAGACATGATGTTTTGACCTGCCCGTCCTCAACGCACGTGGGTTATGTTGAGGACGGGCATCCATCACCACAGAGCCACCTTGAGGAGGGCAGGTCATGAACGAGTTTAACCCAGCGATGCATCGTGTGGAGACAGCCTCGGCGCTGGAGGTGGTGCGCGCGGCTGAGCAGCGGGACAAGCACGCGGCCTACATCGGGCTGGACGTGCACAAGGAGACGATTGCCGTGGCGGTCGCCGAGCCGGGGCGCGCTGATCCCATCTACCGGGGCGAGATCGCCAACACGCCCAAGAAGGTCGAGCGACTCATCGCCAAGCTCAGCGAGACGTATGACGGCGGCCTGCTGCTGTTCTGCTACGAGGCTGGGCCATGCGGCTACGGGCTCTACCGTCAGCTCATCACCAGCGGCCACGACTGCCAGGTTGTCGCACCCTCACGGATTCCAAAGCAGGCCGGGGAGCGCATCAAGACCGACCGGCGCGATGCGTTGAAGCTTGCGCGTCTGCTGCGCAGCGGCGATCTCACCGCGGTCTGGG
>JBATTL010000150.1:0-3234 GCA_049670525.1 Thiohalocapsa sp.
GAACAGGACCGCGCGGCGGCCATTTGCGACTTTTGCGACACCGATTTCCGCGGCGCAGATGGCGATGGTGGCGGGCGATTTCATACCGCGAAGGCACTGGCTGCGCACGTCGCGTCCCGCTGGCTTCCAGAATCGGCTTCCGAATCTGGTACGCGTCCTTACGTCGTCTGCACTGGCGGCGAGCCGGCGCTGCAATTGGACGCGGCCTTGGTTGACGCTTTGCACGCGCGCGGATTCGAGATCGCGGTGGAGACCAATGGCACAGTGCCGGTGCCAGCCGGCGTCGACTGGATCTGTGTCAGCCCCAAGGCCGATGCGCCGTTGGCACAGGTCAGCGGCGACGAGTTAAAGCTGGTCTTTCCGCAACCGCTGGCGCGGCCGGAGCGCTTTGCCCGACTCGACTTCCGGTATCGCTTCCTCCAGCCCAAGGACGGGCCAGACCAGGTCATACATACCGCCGACGCCATTCGTTACTGCATGGCCCATCCCTGTTGGCGTCTCGGTCTGCAGACGCACAAGGTTTTGGGAATCCGCTGACGACTGATGCAACCCGAGCATGTCAGCGATGCCTCGGTCCGACGCGCCTTTGATGCCAGCCTGTTGCTATTGACGTGTGCCTACGCAGTTGCGGCCCTGGTCGGTCTGCCGTTGTTCGGCGATGGTGGCTACTACTATTTTAAGCTTGCGACGGACAGCGAGGCGCTGCTGCCCAATTTGCGCTACACGGCTGTGTTGCCTCAACTGCCTGGATTGGTCGCCGCCCAATTCACGGCCGACCCCTTGCTGCTTCGGCATGTGTTCAGCATCAGTTATCAGTCGCTCCCCTGGCTCTCGCTGGTGGCTTGCTGGTTGGTCGTCCGCCATCGCATGCCCCGGCTGATACTGCCGCCGTTGCTGTCTCTGTCGGCCAATCTGTTGAATTTCTCGTCGGTTTCGGAGTTGCTTAGCGGGCTCTATCTGGTTTGGCCCCTGGTATTGGCGATGGCATTGACGCCCGAGCGCGCTTGGGTGCGGGTCTACGCATTCCTGAGTGGGCCTTTGTTGCTGGCCTTGCATCCGATTACATTCGCGCTCGCGTTCGGTCTAGCCGCAGCAGCCGCGTTCATCGCATGGCGGCAGCCGAACCTTCGGCTCGCGTGGCGGTGGCTGGCTGGCTGGGTCGGCCTCAACGGTCTTGGCCGGCTGCTCTGGACGGTGCTTGGTGCCAACGCCTACGAGCGAGGCACGCTCACCGATTCCGGCATGGTCCATTACCTGATCACCGAGACCGTCGCACAGCATCTCTTGCTGGTCGCGGTGTTGCTCTGCGGGCTGGTCGCGGCCGGCGCCTGGTTGGCACGCCCGCGAACCCTCCGCAACGCGCTGACCGGTTGGGGGCTTCCGCTCGCTTGCTTGATGCTCACGGTCTTGGCCATCGGCGTGTCGGCGGAGTTTGTGATGGGGCAGGGGATCAAGCTCAAGGCGGGAGCGACCTTCGTCGTGGCTCTATTGCTGATGATGCTTGCGTTTTTGGTGGGTGGTTCAGAGGCTTCGCGGCCGGGCGTCGTCGACGGGAAATCCAGTCGAGCCAGTCTGCCTTACCAGCTTATTGTCGCCGCGATACTCATCATGGTGCTGGCAAAGTCCGCCGCCTGGTGGACGGCCACGCGGGGGTTACAGGATGCGATCGCCGACAGCAACGGTCCATGCATCCACTTCGCCGTCGATCGGCCCTATGGGCTGCAATGGCCTTGGATGAACATCGTCGACGACTGGGTCGCGCCGGTCAACGGGCTCGCCTTTCGGCCGCGCGTCCCAAGGGCGGACGGGCAGGGCGTCGAGCCCATACCGCTGCTGCTGCCCGGCGATGGCTGCGACCGCTTGGAGCGGACCGGCGAGGCCTATTTGACCGAGTGGATGTATCGACCCTGGGCGGTGCTGAACGCTCGTTTCGGCCCGCTGCGCCCGGTCGACCCTACTTGATGCTGGGTCCACTGATAATGTCCCCATTGATCAAGGCCGATCAGGGCAAAGAACGCTGACCGCAGGTGAAGTCTGACCAGGGCAAGGCGCCGTCAGCGGCCCGCTGGTTTCGCCAACAAGCGGTCGAGCTGGTTCGCAAACGCTTGGCGATCCGCCTTGCCTAAGGCCGGCGGTCCACCGGTGTCGACGCCGCTACTGCGCAGGGTGTCAAGAAAGTCGCGCATGTTGAGACGTTGGCGGATGTTCTCGCGGGTGTAGAGCTCGCCGCGCGGATTCAGCGCCAGACAACCCTTGTCGATCGCCTCCGATGCCAGCGGGATGTCGGCGGTGATGACGAGATCGCCGGGCTCGGCCTCCTGCACGATATAGCTGTCGGCCACATCAAAGCCCGCGGAAACCCGCACCGATCGGATATACCGCGAGCCCGGCACCTGCACGGGCTGATTGGCGACGAGCGTCACCGGCACCGGCACCCGGTCCGCGGCGCGAAAGAGAATATCCTTGATGACGTTGGGGCAGGCGTCGGCATCGACCCAAATTTGTTTCGTCGTCATGGTGTCGGGCGGGAGGCGATCTTGGAGCGATTCAGCGAGAAGTCCTGCGCATTATCGCACGCGGTGCGAAACCGAGGCCGGCGAGTGGAAACCATGTCGCCCTTCCCGGGCGGGATGATGTTGAAGTAGTTGGACCCGTTGTCCGAGGCCATGCTGATGCTCATGGATTGACCCCCGCGGGCGCCGAGCAAGTAGTCGACTGAGTCGTAGCCATTGATGCGGCCCTCGATGGTGGCGCTGCTCGCGCCCTTGTGGAACTGGACGCGCTCGGTGCGGCTGTCGCCGGCGAACGCCGTGTTCGCCACCAGAGCCGCGGTAACGAGCGCTAGGAACAGACGTGTCATGGATGTCTCTCGCTTCTTGGTGTCGATTTGAAGTCGGGGCCGATAAGGCGCGATCAAGCCGAAGAAGTAGGGTGTAAATCGGCGATCGGGCTATCCGCCGGTGATCAGCGCATCGGCGAATTGGGATGTTGGTGTGGTCGTACGTGGTCCGCTAGGCGCTGTCGAAACCGCGCCCCCGCAAAAGCCCGATTTCGGAATACACGAGCATCGCAGTGAGGCTGCCCACCAGGGTGAGGACGACGAGCCAATTCACGCAGCACGAGAAGCGCCCGATGGAGCCGGCGAGCGGCTTGCCAATCAGCGTAGGTCGGGACCCGCAGCTAGAGCAATCCGGACGCGGCCAGATCGAGCAGTACGAGCCACGAGCATACCGG
>JBATTL010000151.1:0-6649 GCA_049670525.1 Thiohalocapsa sp.
AGCCAGACCCGCCGGGGGTGGTGTCGGACAGTTGCGTCAGCAGGGCACGGACCTCGCCTTCGCGACCCGTGAAAACACGTTCGTCGCCGATGTCGAACGGACGATCGGGGCGGAACGGGCTGCCCTGCCAGTGCAATGCGCCGGCGGAGGCGCGCCGCTCGGCGCTGATGCGCCGATTTAGCAGCTTGCGCAGCTGCACCTCCACCAGTTCACGAAATGACGCGTCGCCGTCGAAGGTGCGGAAGGCGCGACGAAACGTATTGTCTTCATTGAAGAAATTGCTGCGGAAGAACTCGTCGAGCCGGCGCCGGTCTTCCACCGCCTCACGTGCCGATAAGGCATCGGTGATATCGACCAGCTTTGGCGCGGTCTTTTTATAGACCAGCACCTCCGGTGTGCCGCCGCGCGCCGACGCCTCCACCGCGTTGATGAACTCCCATTCGGTGCCGGTCATGCCGCGGTAGGGCTCCTCGGGCAGCGGCGAGCCGAGGCGCGTCCAGAGAATCACCAGTACGATGTCGCAGTCTTCCGGCTGAGTTAGCCCGGCCTGGAAGGTGCGGTCGGCAGTCAGGGCTTCCTCCTCCCAGAGCACCGCCTGCATCTGGAAATAGGGCAAATATTCCTGGGCCAGACGCTCGACCACGTCCTTGACCGCGGCCCGTTCATGCTCCACATCGGATGGGGATGAAACGAAGATTCTGACTCGGTCGTCGCTCACTGGTCGCTCGCAAAAGGGACTCGATGCACGGAACCAACGGAATACTGGGCGTCACGCGCCTCAGGCCTCGCACTATAAACGTAGGGACCGGCCAGCGCTTCGATGCAGGTGTTGCCGAATGACAGGAAGTCGACAGCAACCGGTCCGCTCGCGTTAGAATCCAAACTATCGGGGCGAGCCAACACACCACCGACGGGGATCGCCATGAACCATAGCGAGCAAGCGCAACCGCAGGGTATGGAGGAGCTGCTCCAAGGTGCGGTCCACCACATCCTCGAGTATCGCGATCTCGACGGCTTGCTGCGCTGGATCAACGGGTCGATGTCCGTCGCGGTCGATGATGGAGACCTGTCAGACGAAGACCGACGTCGTCTGGCCACGCTGCTCGGGCTCGGCATCTGGAACGCCACCCCGCGTCCCGACAATGATTTCCAACCCCTGCCGGCATCCGTGCCGGATTCCGGTGCCCCCTGTCTTTGCGGTTCAGGGGCGTGCTTTGGCGAGTGCTGCGGCCAACAGGTGGAGGGTCCTGAGCTGCCCGCCGAACTGATCTGGGAGCTGGTACTCGACGAACTGTCCGACGGCGATCTCCAGCGTGCACTGCGATTGCGCGCGGTGCCGCAACTGCTGTTTGCCCGCGTCGCCGACCGCTGGCTCGCCATCGATCGGCCTGGGCGCGCTGCGGCGTTGTTGGAGCCACTGTTCGAGGGCGATTTGTCGCTACTCGACGAGCGCTTCGAACCGGCCCTGGACTCGCTCTGTGATGCCTACGACGTCCTTGATCATTGGAAGAAGAAACAGACCTTTCTCCTCCGCGTCACCGACGAAGGCGGACAGGCGCTGAAGACCGCTGCCTGGCAGCGGCTTAGCATCATGTTTATCGACGAGGGCGAATTCGATGGCGCCTTCGAGGCCTTCCAGCAAGCGCAGCACAGTGGTCCGGACAGCCCGGGTACCGCACTGCTGGAGATCACGCTGCTGGCGGCCCAGCACTTGGACGAGCACGCCCGCGCCCGCGCCCTGTTCTGGCAGCACAAGCTGCGTCGCAGCGGCGGAGCCGGGGACGGCATCATGCAGTTCCTCGAGCTCGCAAGCATCGACCCGCAGGATGCACTGGTGTCGAGCCAGGCCGCGGCCATGGACCCAATGCTGGTGCGGCTGCGCGCTTGGATCGAGCAGGCTGTCCAACGTGAGCCCGTGGCAACCGGTATCGCGTTATTCGACGATCCCATGGAGGACTGCGACCGCCGTCAATTGCCGTTGTTCGACGCCGCGGAGTTGCCGCTGCCCTCGGGGGCAGGGTCGGCCGGACGTTTCGCAGCCTTATGTCCATCACCGACGCTGCGGCGACTGGAGCAAGCCTGGCACCGATTGTTTCACGCCGGCAAGCCTTATTCCACCCGGCTTACGGCCGTCGACGGCGAGCGTGCCTGGCAGCACGACACCTGGCTGGATTTTCTGGAGACACACCCGGAGTCTGCCGATAGCCCGGACATCCTAGACGATATCGCGACCGCACTCTACGACCATCCGGAGAGCAGCCTGCCCTGGGTCGCGCGCGTGCTATTGCAGCCGGTGTTGGAACGCGGCGGGGGACTGCTGCAAACTACCCTATCAGCGACGGGCGTCGAACGGCTTCCCTGGAGCGACGAGCGCAATCGACCAGCGCTGCGCATGTTGTTTCGGCTCTATTTGTTGCGGGCCGAGGCCGGCGCGCGAACAATGGCCAAGGACGTCCTCGAGCGGCTGTTGGCACTCAATCCGCGCGACAACCATGGCATACGCGCCGAACTGATGAACCATTTCCTGCGTGATGGCGATGACAGCAAGGCCCTTGCGCTGGCCAACCAGTTTCCGACGGACGTGCTGGCGGATCTGGCCTACGGCGAGGTGCTGGCCCTGTATCGCCTCGGTCAGCAGGAACGCGCTGCCGATGTCCTGCATGCGGCGGTCGGCCGATTGCCGCGAATCCCGCGCTTCCTGTTGCGAAAGCGTATCAAGCGGCCGGCACTCAGCGCGGGCGGATTTACACCGGGCGGTGAAGATCAGGCGTGGCTGTATCGCGAGGCCATGCGCGACGTCTGGGAGGCGGAACCGGGGCTGCTCGCCTGGATGAAGAAGCTGACCGCCTGAGGCAACCGCTGGTCGCATGCCCCGCACCGGCGCGTTGGGCGTGCGTCCCCAAAGAGATGCTGATTCATGTTCCATCCTGGTCAAAGTGAGACGGAATCGAACTTCTCATTTGCTCGGTTCCGACATTCTCGAATGTCGAGGTGCTCGATCATCACGGCACATGCCTGTGCCAACGGAAACGCCGAATCCTTGCGGCAAATCCCAGATTGCAAGAGACAACGGCCGCTGCGCTCGTGCCGCGCATCGGTCAGCGCGGACAAAGGAGATCAAACATGAGCACGCAGTATCAGGTTGTGTTTACCGGCGAGCTCAAGCCAGGCGTTGACGCCGAGGAAGCAGCGCGGGAATTCGCCTCGGTGTTCAAGGTGCCGGATGACAAAGCGCGGACACTGATCCTCGGCGGGGAGGCGCGAGTCCTTAAAAAGGACGTCGCCCTGGCCAACGCGGAGCACTACCGAGAGATCCTCGACGAAATCGGGCTCATCGTGCGGGTTGAGCCTCTTGACGCTGTGCAACCCGAGCAGACGGGTGAGGCCGGCGGTACGACAGCCGAGTCCGATCGCAACTCGACTGACGTCGACCCCTACGCGACACCCGCCGCGGACCTCCGTAGACCACGCGATACGACCCTTGACGACAACCCAATGACGGGGCCCCATGGCGTGCAAGCGGGACATGGCTGGCAGTGGATCCGCAGTGGCTTCGACCTGTTCAAACGCGCACCATTGGCCTGGATCGGTGCCGTCGTCGTGCTGATGCTGATCAATATCCTGGTCTCCCTGGTGCCCATGATCGGCGGTCTGGTCAGCAGCCTGATCGGCCCGATCTTCCTTGGCGGCCTGATGCTTGGCGCCCATGCCCAGGCAAGCGGCGGCACGCTGAAAGTTGGTGATCTGTTCGCGGGGTTCACCGCCAGCCCGCGCCGGTTGCTGACCGTCGGTGGTCTGTATCTGCTGGGTGTGTTCACGGTCGTCATCCTGATCCTGCTGGTAGTGAGCAGCTTTACAGTCGGCATCAGTGGACTCGATCCAACGTTGTTGGAGCAACAGGACCCCGAAATGGTGCTCGCGACCATGGGACCGATGTTCATGCTCGTTCTGCTCTTTGTGATGTTGTTCTTGATTCCACTAGTGATGGCGTATTGGTTCGCACCAGCGCTGGTGGTGCTGGAGGATATGCAGCCCCTGGAGGCAATGAAGCTGAGCTTCACCGCCTGTTGGCGGAACGTCCTGCCGTTCCTCGTCTACGGTATCGCCGCGTTTTTGCTGATTTTCATCGGCGCCATCCCGTTTGGTCTGGGCCTTGTGATCGTCTTGCCGATTCTGGTGGCGTCCGTTTATGCCGGCTACCGTGATGTGTTCTACCGTCGATAGGGGCTGTGACTTCGGGCCGGTGGGGTTTGATCGAACCGGCTCATCGCTATCCACTATTGATGTCTAAGTCGTACGTCTGCGTTCGGCACGCGCGACGAACTGTCTGTCAAGCACGGCCCGGCTCAGGCAGAATCGGTGCCCCAGCCATGAAGACCTGCGGAGATCGATGATGGACCTGAGACCAAAGCGCCTCGCCGCTCTAATCCTATTGGTTGGTGTCGCGGCGACGGCACAGCCCTGTATTGCCGCGGATTCGGCGGCGGAAGCGGGTGCCGGGAAAGCAACCGATCCGACCACGGACGCAGCAACACAGACCGGTGTTTCCGACGCACGGATCGAATACGGCAAGTATATGACCCTAGCCGGTGACTGTATGGCGTGCCACACCCGCCCCGGCGGCAAGCCTTTCGAAGGGGGACTCGGCATCGACACGCCGTTCGGCACCATATACTCACCCAATATCACGCCGGCCAAGGGCTACGGGATCGGCGATTTCAGCGACGCCGACTTCCTGCATGCAGTGCACGATGGCATCGCACCGGACGGCAAGCCCTACTATCCGGCACTGCCCTATCCATCCTTCACCAAGGTCAGCGACTACGACATTCTGGCGATCAAGGATTTTCTATTCTCTTTGGAGCCGTCGCGCTATCAGCCGCCAAAGACCGATCTGCGCTGGCCGTTCAACGAGCGCGATCTCTTGTTCGGCTGGCAGGAACTGTACCTGAAACCTGGCCGTTTCGAGCCGGACTCGGCAAAGAGCGACGAGTGGAACCGCGGCGCCTATCTGGTCGAAGGCCTCGGCCACTGCGGTGCCTGCCATACGCCACGCAACCTCGCGGGTGCCACCGAGTCCTCCGAGACCCTGACCGGCGCGGTGGTGGACGGCTGGTACGCGCCAAACCTCACCTCTGAGCTCTCCGACGGGCTCGGCAAGTGGAGCGTCGACGAGCTTGTCGCCTATCTACGAACCGGGCTTGCGACCCCGGCGGAAAAGACCGAAGGCCCTCAAACCGCGGCGCTCGGTCCCATGGCCGAGGTCGTGCACGACAGTCTGTCCAAGCTCGCCGCCTCAGATCTGAAGGCGATGGCGGTCTACCTGAAGGATCAACCGCCAAAGGAGGCGCCGAGCGATGGGCCGACCGTGCCGCACCAACTCAGCGAGGAGATCTACACCGCAGGCCGGAAACTCTACGAGCGCTATTGCAGCGGCTGCCACCAGAGCCACGGCCAGGGGCTAGCGCCGTACTTCCCGGCCCTGCGCGACAACGAGGCCGTGACGCTCGAGGAACCCAATGACGTGATCAAGACACTGCTGCTCGGTGCTCCATCGGACCCGTCGGAGGCGTACTCCGCGCACGTCGTCATGCCGTCCTTTGGCAGCGTGCTAAAAGACGACCAGATCGCGACGATTGCGAGCTTCATCCGGGCGAGCTGGGGCAACGATGCGGCGCCGGTGAAAGCCAAACAGGTCGAGGCCTTGCGTTCGAAGCCCTGACGCCGGCCGGGTAACAGGTCCGTGGCTGACTTCCGATTCGGACTCGTCGGCCTGCTGGCCGCACTCTCCATCGGCCGGCTGTTTGGATCGGCAAGCGTGCCAAGCCCGTCTACGACGGTGAAATCCCGCTGGCCAGCCTCGGGGCCTCGGTGTCGGTGCGCTACGGTCGCCCCGCCGTGCCCAGCATCGAGGCCGAGTCCGCGGATGACATGCTGCACCCCCCAGGGGTACATCGTGGCGTCGGAGCGTCTGTGGCAGATTGACCCGCTTCGACGCTTGGCCAGTGGGCGGCTGGCGGAAGTCTTCGGTGAGGCGGTGCTGCGAGCAGACCGTTACTTCCGTACCGTTGGCCGCGCGGCAGGATTTCGCGGCGCTGGAGCCCGAATACCAGCGCATGCTCGAACGCAATGCGGACGGCGTAATCGCCTATCGCCGTGTTGCGTTTGAGCGGCCACCGCTGAATATCTGATCGCCGGTTTCGACCCCGTCTCCTGGGCGCCCCAAGACAGCCTTGTCACCGGCGAATACATGGCCTGGATCAACAGTGTGAACCTGCGTGAAGAGCTCGTGTTCTTGCGCTTAGCGGGCCGCCTCGCAACTGCGGCCGCTGCGATGCGCGTTTATGGATTCATGTTTGCCAAAGAGCGTGACGAAACTCACAAGTTCTCAAGAACGCCTGCACGCAATCTCGTTAGCTTGCTAACCTGATCAATGGATCGCCCGTACAGCGTCATTTAATGGTATGTCGCTGATTGGACCGATTCACCCCGCAATCAGTCGAGGGCGCTGATCGTCTCGCCAAAACGCCCTAACCTTAAACTCTCTACACACCGAATCAGGAGCCAAATCATGCTAAGGCGTTCACTAAGGCGTTCAGCCGCATGTATCATGATCGTTTCGGCCTTGTCGAGCTTCGGCGCGCAGGCT
>JBATTL010000152.1:0-6416 GCA_049670525.1 Thiohalocapsa sp.
GATATCGCGCTGGTCGTCGCCGACGTACCAGCAGGCGCCGGGCGCCTGACCAATCAGCTCGCAGGCATGCAGCAGCGGATCCGGGTAGGGCTTTGCGCAGGCGACGGTGTCGCCGCTGACGACGCAGGCCGGACGCGGGTCAAGATCCATTGCCGTCAAGAGCGGCTCGGTCAGCCACCCGGGTTTGTTCGTGACGATGCCCCAGGCGACACCGCGGGCGTCGAGCGTCGCGACCAACTCCGACATTCCTGGGAATAGCCGCGTATGACGGCAGATGTCCCGAGCATAAATGTCGAGGTACTCGCCGCGGAGTGCGTCGTAGTCCGTGTCGGCCGGGGTCAGACCAAAACCCACCGCGAGCATGCCGCGGGAGCCACTGGATACGTGCGGTCTGGCGCTATCCGGCGGCAAGGGCGGGCGGCCATGACGCCGCAACAGCGCGTTCAGCGCCGCGGCCATGTCCGCTGCCGTATCGGCGAAGGTTCCGTCGAGGTCGAACAGGACAGCGCGGGCACCGTCGTCTGTCGCCTCAGGCATTTGCCGGGCGTCGACAGGTAACCAGGTAGTTGACGTCAAGATCCTTGGGGTCGAGCCGGTAGGCGCGCGTGATTGGGTTGTAGGTCAAGCCGGTGATGTCGGTGATGCGCAGGTCCGTGTTGCGTACCCAGACATCCAGCTCGGACGGCTTGATGAAGCGGGCGTAGTCGTGCGTGCCCCGAGGCAGCAGATGCAGCAGGTACTCGGCGCCGAGGATCGCGAATAGATACGACTTCGGATTGCGGTTCAGCGTCGACAGGAATACCCGGCCGCCTGGGCGCACCAGCCGCGCGCAGGCGTCGATAATCGAACCCGGGTCCGGCACGTGTTCCAGCATTTCCATGCAGGTGACCAGATCGAAGCTGGCGGGGCGCTCGTCGGCGAGTTGTTCGACGGTGACCTGGCGATACTCGACCTCGACACCGGTTTCGAGCGTGTGCAGTTCGGCGACCCGCAGCGGTTCTTCGCCCATATCGATTCCGAGCACCTTGGCGCCCGCCAATGCCATGGACTCGGACAGGATGCCGCCGCCGCAGCCGACATCGAGTATCCTCTTCCCAGCGATCTTCGCGGCCCTGTCGATGTAGCCAAGTCGAAGCGGGTTGATGTCGTGCAGTGATTTGAACTCGCTGTTCGGGTCCCACCAACGGGCGGCCAGAGACTCGAACTTGTGGATTTCGGCCTGATCGACGTTGTGTACTGTCTCAGTCATGTGGTGTCGGACAGATCCAAGGTTCATGGAAGGAGGGTGGTGGCCGTCGGCAACGCATTCCAGCGCGATTATTCCGAGCGGCAGCGGCGCCGCCGCGGTGACCCCTCATTTTTCAAGCGCCCAAGCGCCGCAAAAACAAGGATCTCGAATCACCGCGTCTCCAAAGTCGGTGCTGAATTTCGGCCAAGTCGGCCGACAAAACAGCACTTGCCTAGAGCGCGGAGATGCGGGTCTGCTGGGCCACGAGGTTGGCGACGGCGACGCCTTGCTCGTTGAGGCGGTCCCGCTCCTTTTGCACGACCGCAGCCGGAGCCCTGTCGACGAAGTTTGGGTTGTCGAGCTTGTTTTCGATCCGTTCGATGTCGCTGCGCAGCTTGCCGATTTCCTTGGCGAGCCGGGTGAGCTCCGCGTCCTTGTCGATCAGGCCGGCCATCGGTATCAAGATCTTCATATCGCCCACCAGGGCGATGGCGGACTCCGGGGCGTCGGACTCATTGTCGAGCAGCGTGATGGACTCGGTGCGGGCCAGGAAATCCAGATAGGGCCGCGCCAGCGCGATCCAGCGGCGGTCGCGTTCGCTGGCGTTCGCGATCAGGACCGGGAGCGGCTTTCCGGGCGGGATATTCATCTCACCCTTAATTCGGCGCACGCCTAGGATAAACTGCTGCACCCATTCGATCTCCAAGACGGCATCCGCATCGGCCACGGCGGCATCGGCGACCGGGTAGGGCGCCAGCATGATGCTTTCGCCGTGGACGCCGGTCAGCGGTTTGACCTTTTGCCAGATCTCCTCAGTGATGAATGGCATGAACGGGTGCGCAATACGCAACAGGGTCTCCAGCGTCTGCACAAGGGTCTCGCGCGTGCCGCGCTTCACCGCCTCGCTGGCGCTATCACCAGTCAGCACGGGTTTGCTGAGTTCCAGGTACCAGTCGCAGAAATCATTCCAGGTGAAGTCGTAGATCGCCTGGGCCGCGAGATCGAAGCGGTAACCGTCGACGGCATCGCGCACGGTCTTGATGCAGTCGTTCAAGCGGCTGCGAATCCAGCGATCTGCCGCGCTGAACTCCCTGTCCAGCGCGCCATCTTGGTTGACCGCCAGCGGCATTGCTCCCTCGTCACTGGCCGTGTTCATGAACACATAGCGCGACGCGTTCCATAGCTTGTTGCAGAAATTGCGGTAGCCCTCGATACGACCCAGGTCGAACTTGATGTCGCGGCCGGTGGTGGCAAGTGCGGCAAAAGTGAAGCGCAACGCGTCGGTGCCGAAGGCGGGGATGCCGTCCGGGAACTCCTTGCGGGTCTGTTTGGCGATTTTGTCCGCCAGGTGCGGCTGCATCATGCCCTTGGTCCGCTTCTCAACGAGCGGCTCCAGCTCGATGCCGTCGATGAGATCGATGGGATCGAGCACGTTGCCCTTGGATTTGGACATCTTATCGCCCTGGGCGTCACGCACCAGCCCGTGGATGTAGACGTCACGGAACGGCACGTCATCCATGAACTTGAGCCCCATCATGATCATCCGGGCGACCCAGAAGAAGATGATGTCGAAGCCGGTGATCAGCACCGAGGTCGGATAATAGGCCTGGAGCCGGCCGGTGTCTTCTGGCCAGCCCAGAGTACTAAAGGGCCAGAGTGCCGAGCTGAACCAGGTGTCGAGCACGTCCGGGTCCTGCTCCAGCGGGAAGTCGACGGACAGGGTGTGTTTGTCCCGCACCTCCTGTTCGGAACGGCCGACGTAGATATTGCCTTCGGCGTCGTACCAGGCCGGTATCCGGTGGCCCCACCAGATTTGGCGGCTGATGCACCAGTCCTGTATGTTGCGCATCCACTCGTAGTAGGTGTTCTTCCAATTGTCCGGCACTAAGCGGATGCGCCCGTCCTCCACCGCGGCGATGGCCGGTTCCGCCAGCGGCTGGACCTTTACGTACCACTGATCCGTCAGATAGGGCTCGATCACGGCACCGGAACGGTCTCCGCGGGGGACCATCAGCCTATGGTCCTTGGTGCCCGCGAGCAGGCCCTGCGCCGCGAGATCGGCGACGATGCGCTTGCGCGCCGCGTAACGGTCCAGGCCGATGTAGTCGCTCGGGATCAGTGCGCCCTCGTCCGCCTCATTCGCGCGGATGGCGGCGTCGGGTGTGAAGATATTGATCAGGCCGCCGTGAGGCTGCTCGCTGATCTGATTCTCGTCGCGATGGCGCTGCCAGACAGCATGGTCATTGGCGTCGTGTGCCGGCGTGATCTTGACACAGCCGGTGCCGAACTCGGGGTCG
Organism: Thiohalocapsa sp.; assembly: GCA_049670525.1. Classification (GTDB taxonomy): domain Bacteria; phylum Pseudomonadota; class Gammaproteobacteria; order Chromatiales; family Chromatiaceae; genus Thiohalocapsa. The sequence continues at coordinate 3,526 of JBATTL010000152.1, forward strand.
GCGTGTTCGTCGGCGATGATGGGGATGCGCCGGCCGGTCAGCGGCAGCTGGACCAGCTCGCCGATCAGATGGCTGTAACGTTCGTCCTCCGGGTTCACCGCCACCGCGCAATCGCCGAGCATGGTTTCCGGGCGGGTCGTGGAGACGGTCATATGGCCGGTGCCGTTGGTCAGCGGATAGTGCATGTCCCACATGTGGCCGGACTCCTCTTCGGAGATCACCTCCAGGTCGGAGACGGCCGTATGCAGCACAGGGTCCCAATTGACCAGGCGCTTGCCGCGGTAGATCAGGCCTTCCTCGAATAGACGCACGAACACCTCGCGCACGGCGTTCGAGAGCCCATCGTCCATCGTGAAACGTTCATGCTGCCAGTCCAGCGACGACCCGAGCCGGCGCAACTGACGGGTGATGGTGCCGCCGGACTCGCCTTTCCACTGCCAAACCCGTTCGATGAAGGCGTCGCGGCCAAGATCGTGCCGGGTCTTGCCCTCGGCCTCCAGCTGGCGCTCCACGACCATCTGGGTCGCGATACCGGCGTGGTCCGTGCCCGGTTGCCACAGCGTGCGGTCGCCGTTCATCCGGCGATAGCGAATGAGCGCGTCCATGATGCTGTTATTGAAGCCGTGACCCATGTGCAAGCTGCCGGTCACATTCGGTGGCGGGATCATGATGCAATACGACCCGACACCGTCATCGACATGGGCATCGGCGCCGTCGGCCGGGGCAAACCAGCCGGCCTCTTCCCAGCGCTGATACCAGAATGTCTCGATTTGATGGGGGTCGTAATTCTTGTCCAGCATGTCGTCCTGTCCGGTTGCGTCGCGCCGAAGGGGTATGCCCCTGATGTTCAGAGGCGGGAGTATACCAAGGCGAGGTCGGCCGGCCCGACGTTAGCCGGGACAGAGCTGGGACGATCGGCCCGACGATCGCGTGGCAGCAATCGGCAAGAACGCCAGACCTACTGGCGCTCTTTAGTCGGAGGGCGAACCGCGTCCCGTTGTTGCCGCGAATCCTTCTCCTGCGCCTGTTTTGCGTCGCGGTCGTCCTTGAGTTTTCGTAGGTTGCGGGTCTGAGCGAAGTAGAACCAGACGACGACACCGACGATCAGCACGAACTCCAAGCCCTTCAGCGATCCTGCTTCCAATTTCCTGCCCTCCGGTTGATTGGTTCTGTATCCGGCGGTCGCCGGGTTTGCCCTTGAATGCCTCCGATCCGCGTTGGATCAAGTCGGCAGGATCACATGATGCGGCAGGGCCTCGGCCATCGCCCAGCGTCGACGCTTGCGTCTCGGTTCCATGTCGGCGCAAGATTCGGCATGCGATCTCGATCCTCTCAGACTCTTTATTTGAGTCACCGATGAAAAACGGGTGTCCCTCATCGACTCTTGCGTTAAACAGGCTGGGCCTGGTGAAGGAGGGTTCGCTGCGCATTGCTCCACTCTTGCCCGTGCCCCAGCTGCTCTCAAGGCTTCGCTTCGATCCCGAGCCGATCCTCGCGGAAGCCGGGCTCGACATGAGGCAGTTCGACGACCCCGAAACGAGCATCCCTTTCGCGACCGCGGGTAGGCTGCTCGCGCTTTGCGTCGAGCGGACCGGTTGCGCCGAGTTCGGACACCTGGTGGGCGAGGCGGCTGGTATCGAAGTGCTTGGCCTAATCGGTCGCACTTGGTAAGTTTTTGGTCTCTGCTCCAACGCTGCCCGAAAAGACCGAGCAGGGGCTGATGAATTCAACCAGAAGAGTGCGAGAGAGGTTGCCGCATGGGTTGCACATGGACACACTTGGCCGGCCGCTTGGCGGCGCTCGCGCTTATTGCCGCCTCGGAAACTGGCTTGGCGGCGAGCGGATCGGATGATCGTTGGAGTTTCACACTCGAGCCCTATCTGTGGCTCCCCAATGCCAATCTGAGCGTCGACACCACCGTGACCGGTCTGCCTGGTCCGAGCGGCGGCAAGACCAGATCCGTGGACGTCAGCGCAGAGACAGATCCAGGCAACTATCTCAGTAATCTCAATATGGCAGTGATGCTGATCGGCGAGGCGCGCAAGGGCGATTGGTCCCTGTTCACGGACATCATCTACGTGGACTTCGGCGATCAGGATAGCCGCGTGCGCGGTGTCGCCGATCCCGGCGGGGGTCTGTCAGCGGACGGCGTCCGACATGTTGACATCGATCTGAGCACCACCGTCTGGACGCTGGCAGGCGGCTATAGGGTGGCGAAGTCTTCCGCCGCCAACCTCGATCTGTTCGCGGGGTTTCGCTATCTGGTTATGGATAGCAGCCTCGCGCTGACCGTGCAGGATGGCAACGGGCGTCTGGTCCGCTCGAAATCGGCGTCGATGAACGAGCAAGCCTGGGACGGCATCGTCGGTGCACGCGGCCGACTATCGCTCAATGACCGCTGGTTCATGCCCTACTATGCCGACATCGGCGCTGGCGACTCGAACTGGACCTGGCAGGCCATGCTCGGCCTCGGCTACAAGTTCAGTTGGGGAGACACTATCCTGGCGGTGCGTTCACTGTCTTACTCATTTGACGACAACGACGTCGATCTGCGCATGACCGGTCCGGCCCTTGGCGTCGCATTCAAATGGTAGCGCTGCCGCCGATTGTGGTTTTGGGCTGACTCCGGAGGATGGCTGAGTTCACCCGGTCCACCGGCCGCGCGGGGCCTATCGCCTGCGACGAGTGCGACCTGCTGCAGATCCTCCCCGACCTTCAGCCGGGGAGCAAAGCGAATTGTCCGCGTTGCGGAAATATCCTCGCGACCCGTCCCAAAGACCCGATCGATCGCCCGCTTGCGCTCGGCATTGCCGCATTGCTGATTTTGATCGTGGCAAATACGGCCCCGCTCATGGGGCTGTCTGCTGTGGGCCGCCGTGCCAGCACCACTA
>JBATTL010000153.1:0-5717 GCA_049670525.1 Thiohalocapsa sp.
TTCCCACCCTTACGCGCTCGGAAACGGTGCCGCAATCAAGGCAGGAGCGCGCATTGCTACCGGGGACGTATTGGTCTTCATGGACGCGGATGGCCAGCATGATCCGGCAGATATCCCTCGCTTGCTCGGTAAGCTCGCCGAGGGCTATGACATGGTCGTGGGCGCTCGCCATGCACATACCCATGCGAGCCTTGGCCGCGGCCTGGCCAATGCCTTCTACAACTGGTTCGCTGGCCTGATGACGGGACACCGGATCGAGGATCTAACCTCAGGCTTTCGCGCCGTCTACGCCGCCAATTTCAGGCGATTCATCCATCTCCTGCCGAATGGGTTCTCCTACCCAACGACCATCACCATGGCCTTCTTTCGCTCCGGGAACCCCGTCGGCTATATCGCAATCGAGGCAAAGCAGCGAGGTAGCACGACAAGGAGTCATATCAGGCCAATCCGGGATGGACTAAGATTCCTCCTCATCATGTTCAAGGTGGCCACCTTGTATTCACCCCTCAAGCTCTTCTTCCCCGTAGCTACCGTGTTCTTCCTGACCGGCATCGGTTACTACTCTTACACCTACTGGACAATGACGCGCTTCACGAACATGAGTGCACTGCTGATGACAGCTGCGGTCGTGGTCTTCATGATGGGCCTGGTCTCCGAGCAAATCACAGCACTCAACTTCCGCGATAGCGATCGCCGAGCGAGTGATCGGGCAGCAAATAGGAATGGCAGCTAGAAAGCCGCGCCTGCTGGTTTTAACCTCGACTTTCCCCCGCTGGCAGAACGATACAGAGCCACCGTTCGTCTACGAGCTATGCCGACGCATGACGGACGACTTCGATATCACCCTCCTAGCGCCACGAGCACCCGGCAGCATGGATCGTGAAGAGATGGACGGCCTGCACGTGATCCGCTTTCCGTATTTCTTCCGCAGATGGGAGAATCTGGCTACCCACGGAGGAGGCATTCTCAACCGTCTGCGCACCAAACCGCTGAACTACCTGTTGCTGCCGTTGTTCCTGGTGGGCCAGTTGACCGCGTTGACGCGCCTGGTCCGTCGCGAGCGGTACCAGCTGATCCATGCCCATTGGCTGATACCACAAGGTTTGTCCGCGGTTGTTACCCGCACCCTGGCCAATCGCGATATGCCCTTGGTCTGTACCTCCCACGGCGGTGACCTCTACGCACTGCGGGGCGCACTGTTGAAGCGCCTAAAGACCGGGATTATGCATCGCAGCCATCTGATCACGGTCGTTAGTACCGCCATGTCTGAACAGGTCCTACGGATGGGCATTCCACGCGATAAGATCAGGGTCATTCCGATGGGGGTCGACCTGCAGCAACGGTTTACGCCAGACGCGAGCGCCAATCGCGGGAACGCGGACCTACTGTTCGTCGGCCGCTTGGTCGAAAAAAAGGGGCTCGACACGCTGCTCCGAGCCCTACCGGCGGTGATAACCGGCCATCCAAGCGTGCGCCTTGTCATCGCTGGCGGTGGTCCACTCGAAACGGAGCTGCGTGTTCTCGCAGAAAGACTGGGTGTCGCGGATCGCGTGGACTTCCTGGGCCTCGTTGCGCAGCCGGAGCTTCCGGATCTTTACCGGCGCGCGACTTTGTTCGTCGCGCCTTTCCAGATCGCGGATACTGGGGATCAGGAGGGGCACCCTGTCGCACTGGTTGAGGCTTCAGGTTGTCAGTGTCCGCTCATCTGCGGTGCCATCCCCGCAACAGAGGATATCGAGCACGGAAAGACCGGCCTACGAATCGCCCCGGGTGACAGCAACGCACTCGCAGGGGCAATAGTCTCGCTACTGGACGACCCGTCGCTACGCTCACGTTTGGCGAACGCCGCTCTTGAGCGTTGCCGCAAATCGTTTGATTGGGAGCGCATAGCGATGGAATACCGAAAGGAGTTGACCAACTTGGTAGGCCAAGTCCCGTAGGTCGCTACTATGACCTTGCTGCGCCATCCGATCATCATCATCGGCGCCGGGCCCACGGGCATCGGTGCCGCGTTGAGACTGCTGGAACTCGACTCTTCCGACTTTCTTTTGATCGAAGCCGAGCCCACGGCAGGCGGACTCGCGTCGTCGGTAGTCGATACCCACGGCTTTACTTGGGATCTGGGCGGCCATGTGCAGTTCTCGCACTATCAGACCTTCGACAACGCCATGGAGATGGCGCTGGGGCAAGACGGCTGGATCAAGCATCAGCGAGAGAGCTGGGTCTGGATTTATGACCGATTCGTGGCCTACCCATTTCAGTACAACCTGCATCGTCTGCCGCGGGACGCGATGTGGACGTGCGTACAAGGCCTGATGGATACGGCCAACCAACCGCAAGTGAAGGCTGCGAACTTCGAAGACTGGATTCTTCGTACCTTTGGCCGCGGTATCGCGGACCTGTTTCTGCTGCCCTATAACTTCAAGGTGTGGGCCTATCCGCCAGCGACGATGAACGCACACTGGGTCGGCGAGCGTGTCGCGGTGCCGGATCTGCAAACGGTGATGAAAGGCATCTGCCTCAACCAGGACAACCCGAGCTGGGGACCCAACAACACCTTCGGTTTCCCGCGCCATGGCGGTACCGGCGCCATCTGGACCAGACTCGCCGCGCGCATCCCCCAACGAAACATACAGTTCGGCGACCCTGTCGCTACCATCGACGCGGCCCAGCGCATCGTCACAACGACGAGCGGCGCCCGGTTCCAATATGACAAGTTGATCACCACCCTACCCCTGGACCGCCTAGCCAACCTGGTGGGCGAAGCATTGCTCATTGAACAGACCGCACGCCTGCTTTATTCCAGCGTGCACGTGGTCGGCATCGGGCTACGCGGCCAACCACCTGAAGCACTGCGAAGCAAGTGCTGGATGTATTTCCCGGAGGCCGACTGCCCCTTCTACCGCGTAACCGTATTCAGCAACTACAGTCCCAACAACACTCCGGAGCCGGGCGAGACTTGGTCCCTGATGGCGGAGGTGTCGGAAAGCCCGCGGAAACCGGTGGATGCAGAACGAGTGGTGGAAGATGTCGTGCGCGGGATGTTGAGCACCCGGCTACTCAGTCCAGCCGATGAAATCATCAGCCGCTGGCACCGGCGTCTGAGTCACGGTTATCCAACCCCGACGGTGGGTCGAGACGACATCCTAGAGCAGGTGCTGCCGGAGCTGGAAGCCAGAGACATCTTCTCCCGCGGCCGCTTTGGCGCCTGGCGCTATGAGGTCAGCAATCAGGATCATTCCTTCATGCAAGGTGTTGAGATCGTAGAGCGGATCATCAACGGCCGCCCGGAGCTGACCCTGCACCAGCCTGATCTGGTCAATGGACGTTACAATGCTGAGCCTTACCCGGAGTGGTGTTGAGCAGATCCACTGCAGGATCTACTCTTAGCAGACAGCTATAGGCTCGGATCATAGCCCCAACCCCCCGGTAGGAGCTGGCTGCAATGACTGAAATCGCATCCAAGCAGCACCTAACGGTCGACGACTACCTGGCCGTCGAAGACGGCAGCGACATGCGGCACGAGCACATTGGCGGCGAGGTCTATGCCCTGACCGGCGCCAGCGATCGGCACGGGCTGATAACGCTGAATATCGCTTCCTGTCTGCGTCCACTGCTGCGCGGCATCAACTGCCAGATCTTCGCCAACGACATGAAGGTCCGGCTCAGCATCAGCCGCCAAGACATATTCTATTATCCAGACCTATTGGTTTCCTGCGACCCCGCCGACCGGGAAACCTATTACCGTAGCAAACCCGGCCTGATCATCGAGGTGCTGTCGGAATCGACTGAACGCATCGATCGCCGCGGAAAGCTCTTCGCCTACCAAACAATCCCGAGCTTGCAAGAATACCTGCTGGTATCACAAGATCAGCGCGAACTGCAAATCCACCGCCGCGCAGATGGCTGGGCACCGGAATGCATCACTGAAGACAGCGTCCAGCTCAACTGCCTAAGCTTCGACCTGCCGCTGGACATTGCCTACGAAGACGTTCTGGAAGGTTGTGAGCCACGCGGGATCCCGCAAATTATGACACCCCCAAGCTTCTGATCACAAAGGCCGCCGCCAGCCTATCGACGTCCTCCAGCGCCATTCGCGAAAAGTGTCAAACGGCGTCGCTCTGCGGCGGCTCTCGCCCCGGGCATGGCGAAAGCGAGACCACTCCAGCGGTGCCACGCGAATGTCAGCGGCTCGGCGCAGAATCGCCGTCAGACCCCACCCACAACCTCGCGAATAAACGCATCCAGTCGCAACGCCTGGTCAGACCAAGTCGGAATAGGCAGCTCCGGCCGCTGAGGCGCGGCCAGTTGCTCCCGCACCGCCCGCACCAGGTCCGCAGCATCCCCAGCCCGATACAAACAGCGCGGGTACGCCGCCAAGGTTCTTGCCAGCGCACCGATATCAGCAGTCAAGATCGGCGTGCGGCAAGCCAAGATCTCATAGGCTTTCTGTGGAAACGCGTAACGCCCGAAGTCGGTGTCGATCATCGGCACCAGAGCTAGATCCATTGCGCTGAAGAAATTCGCCATCTCAGTATGTGCAATTCGCCCCAGGAATCGCACCCGCGCGTGCGTCGGCGGAAGCGCGCGCCGATCCACATCACCGGCCAATACCAGATGCAGTGAAGGATCATCGGACAGTATCCGTTCGAACGCTGAATAAACGACCTCGATGCCGCGATTCCGCCCGAGACTCCCTGAAACTCCGACCAAACGCTCCGCCGTCGGCAGACCCAACCGCTCGCGAGCTGCCGCACGATCTCGCGGCGAGAACAGCGCCGGATCGATGGTGCTCTCCAACGCCTTTACCGGGACGCCGATCGCCACCGACCGCACATACTCCGAGAGCAAGTCACTCACCGTCGTGATACCGGCGGCGCCACGCAACGCACGTCGATACATCGACAGCAATCCCGGAATGCGAGTCAGCCCAAAGCTCTCGAAATTGTCGTACAGATCGAGCACATAGGGCACGCCGATGCGCACGGAAAAGTACCGGGTAAGTACCGCATGTACAGCATCCGAACCGCCGAGCAACACATCCGGCTGAAACGCCCGAAGTTCCTGCAGTACAGCGCGATGATACCCGGGCAACCCGCCAATCACCGCCGGACCGGCAGTAAATCCTCGCCACGCCAGTGACCCCGACCCCACTAAGGCATGGGCCTCACGGCTAACAACCGCCGGCCGATAGCTCAGACACAAACCCAGCACGTCATCACCAGCGTCCGCCAATCCGCGCGGCAACTCATAAAGACGAGCATAGCGGTCGGTGATCACGTCATGGCCCATGTAGCGGCGTTTCCAGAGGACGGCGATGCGCATGCTAGACATTTCGTGGGTCACTCGAAGAGTCGACAGCAACTCAAGCTACGGAATCCGGGGATAGCCTCGGATCATGGAAGGGAGGCAACACGTACGGGAGGATCGCGACGCATGGCGCACCGCAGCTTCTCCCGCTGCCCGCTATCCGTGTTGGTCATCCCATTCAACCGTATGCCATAGATCGTCGGCGCGAGCGGCCCGAAGCTTGTTCATGATCTCGACAGCGATAGGTCGCGCCCGTAGGTGTTAGGGCCGACTGAACGATCGGATACGGAACTGGGTCAAGTCGCCAACTGACTTCTCTCTTGGAGCGCCATTCCTTGGGCAGCGGCCGCCTCGGCCCGATCCGACCAGCCAACCCATCGCGGAAGAGTCCCAGGAAAGGCTTAGGT
>JBATTL010000154.1:0-2290 GCA_049670525.1 Thiohalocapsa sp.
GGCCGATCAGGCGGCCACTGACGCGCGCACGGCCGGCACCAGCCGCCCATGTGATTCCCTTGGCCTCGGCGTAGGGGTGCGCCCCTACAACATCGTCATCGCGATTGACGCGCGCCCAGATGTCGATTGCGTACGCTTGCGTCGTCGAGACTTTCTGCTGTGTCGGTTGCGGCTTCGGTGCTGGTGGTGGCGGCTGGCTGTCCGTCTCCTCGAGACCGAAGTGCTCAGCCACTCGCATGAACGCCTCGCTGTTGCCGATGCCCTTGCAATGCGCCAGCAGTGCGAAGCCATCGCCGGCGATTTCTTCTCCACCACCTCGGCCGCAAATCCATGTACCGCGGCCGTCCTCGTTATCGAACCGGAATCGATCCGTACCGCCGCAACCTGGGCAGGGGCCGTGCTTGGGTGTGAGCAGATCCCGATTGATGCCGAACGCGGCGAGCGTATCGGGCCACCGATGCAGTGCGGCACGCTTTACCGACTCCAGGCGCCTTTTGCGTTCGGCGCGCTCAGCTTCCAGTCTCGGTTTGGCCCTTTCGTAGCACTCTCGGCAGCGGGTGGCGTCCGGGAACTTGCGCGGCGGGGGGAATTGCTCGCCACAATCGCGGCAGGTTTTGTTATCTTTCAAGCTGCACCCCCACGCGTTCGGGTGCGATATCGAATTGCACTGATTTTTGCGCCCGCCTCGGTCTTTCGCCGAGTGCGGGTGTTCTTTTGCGCGGGTGGCCAGCGTTTGCGCTGTTTTTCTCGGCGCTGGCGGTGGCGGTCGGTGGATTTCTTGCTCATGCGTCGCCCTCGTATTTCGGGACCTGTCTCGAAATACTTTCTCGCCAGTGGCGATGGAACAGCTGCATGGATTCCTTCTCGGCCGCCTCGATATCCAGGGCGTGATTCCATGCCGGCACGTCGAGCAATGACAAAACGCTTGCCTCGACGCGATTGCGCAGGCTGTTGGGGTCTAACGCGTCCAGCTCCCAACACTGCGTTCCATAATGCTCGGCGAACCACTTGCTGCGCGGATCTTTCGTCTTTGTCGAGAGGTCGAACGAAGGCAGACGAGACGCTTCTCCAACGTCGGCAGCAGACAGCGCAACACGCTCAATTTGGCACGCGCCGCCATATCGTCCGACACGCGCCGGCAGATCCGACTCACTCATGTACATGCCCGACGGGTCCCAATCACCGACGTACCTAACGTGCAGCGTCCTGCCCGCCTCGCGCGTTTCTGCGGCGATCTCGTTAATCGCTGTCGCAGATCCGAAGCCATGCATGACTCGAAATGTTAATCCGTAGCGGTCAAGGATCGGTCGAAGCACGCCGCGGACGGTCCCTTTCTCGGACCAAACCTCGATCCAATTCGGCTGTTCCTGCCAATAATCCCGGCGGTACCCATTCACAGCTGCTGCAATGATTTCGTCCGGTGATGACCACGCGGTAATGCGCTCGGCCTCGCGTGTTTCATCAACAATCCATTCCCATGGAATCATCCCGGACTCGCGCGCATCGGTTAGCAGTCGTGACACCCGCGCAGTCTGGTTCTTACTCATGTCAGCGATCAGCCCAAGCGTGAAGAGCTTATAGGCGATACCACGCACAGTGATTGGCTTCGCCGCTTCGGCGATTTCGTAGGCCGCCTCGATTAGTCGCAGGCTCTTTTCGGATTTTCCGCGTCCCATTGCTAGTGCCTCCTATGCCGCGCGCTCAGTGCGCCGCTCAAGGAAAGCTAGGGCATCAGACAGGCGGGTTTTAGGCGTGCGGCCGACGCGCACGACAGGCGTAGAAAGTCGGCCAGTCATGCGCATGTTGGCGATACTGCCAATCGCATAGGCGGCGACATCAGAACCGGCCAGCACGCGGCCTAATTCGGCGTCATTTAATAGAGTGTTTTGTTCGCCGATAGCGCGACCATCGGCGAAAATTTCCGACAGCGTGCGGGCGGGGTGTTTCGTGCGAGGCATCGGTGCATCTCCGTTGTTGGATGATGCTTCGCATTTTTGCGGTGAACTTAAGCGCTCAGTTAGGACGAAGACGAATTGTCTTTTTCCCCCTTTGGAAGATAGAGGTCAGTTGGCGCGTGGCCTTCGCGCATTGAGCCAACCATGCGTTCATACCTGGCCTTATTCGCTCGCCTCACCTTGTGCCAAGTGCTTTCGTCTTCATCCCATAGGTCCGCGCAATCGCGCGCGGCCTCGGTGTCGCTTATGCCGCGTGCGACGTGCCGAGCCGCCATCATCCCCAATCGGATCTCGACGATAATGGGTGGTGCGCTGCGGTCGCCGTGGGCGCGCTT
>JBATTL010000155.1:0-19934 GCA_049670525.1 Thiohalocapsa sp.
CGCCCAGCGCGGGCGAGGTCGGTGGCCGCGGTGGCGCCGGCGGGGCCGCCGCCGACGACGACCACATCGAATTCAGCCAGATCGGCCATTTGGTTCACCTATGGAGTTGGATCGTTATTGGGCTGGACTGCCGGAGACCCGGCGCAATTAGCCCGGAATCACCGCGCGCGCGGCGAAGGCGCTAATCATCATTCCGCTGACGTAGAGGGTCACTCCGAGTCCGCTGAGCCAGGTGGCGCGAGCGACGGGGTTCTCGAGAAAACGCACCATCAGCGTGATCTGCACCATGACCAACGCGGCAACCGCCGCCGCGTGTACCGGCTGCATCCAGCGGAACAAGAGCCCGATCACAACCAGTTGCGGCGCGATCATCACGATGCAGGCGGCCCAGCCGGCGCCCCGGACGCCGAGCTGAACCGGCAGCGATCGGACTCCCATTTGCTTGTCGCCCTGGATGGCCTTGAAGTCGTTCAGGGTCATGATGCCGTGGGCACCGAGCCCGTAAAGCAACGCAAGTGCAAGGATACCCAAGTGTGGCATCTGCCCGCCGATCATCACTGCGGCGCCAGTGATCCATGCCAGGGTTTCGTAGGAGAAGCCGACTGCCGCGTTGCCGAACCAGCCATTCTGCTTCAGTCGCAGCGGTGGTGCGCTGTAGATCCAGGCGAAGACCAGGCCGACGACCGTGGCACCGAGTACCCAGGGACCGAGCACTGCGCCTAGGACGAGAGAAAGCAGGGTGCCGATGACCGCGATGTACAGCCCCCAGCGCCCCGGCAGTCTTCCTGACGGAATTGGCCTGTTGGGCTCGTTTATCGCGTCCACATGGCGGTCGTACCAATCGTTGACCGCTTGGCTGGTGGCGCAGACCAGTGGACCGGCAAGTACCACGCCAGCGGCCAGCACCAGCCAATTTTCGGCGATGGATACGCCGGATGACACCACGCCACAGGCGAAGGCCCACATGGGTGGGAACCAGGTGATCGGATGCAGCACCTCAAGCACCGCTGAGGGTGCCGGACGCGTGGCCGCCGTGGCGGTCGGGACCGTCTCTGTCGTCATGCTGGGATGAGTGCTCATGCAGGCAGTTTTTGGGTGGATTGGATGCCAGCGCGCGATATGGCGATCACCGGCGAGGCCGCAAGTCTATCCCGAACCCTCGGACCTGCGTCATGCTGGTCGCTACAATCCTGACCAAAGTCAATGGCTAAGCCAGAACATGCAGAGCAGCGGGGGCAGGGCGGATGGCAGTCGGTTCAGCCCCCGTCGACCTCGGCGCCCGGCTCGCTCAGACCATAACGCCGCAATTTCACATAGAGGCTCTGGCGGCTCAGCCCCAAGAGTTCCGCCGCCGAAGCGCGGTTGTCGCCGGTCAGTTCCAAGGCCGCCTCGATACAGAGTCGTTCAATCATGTCGGTGGACTCCCGCACCACCTCCTTCAATGGCACGCGGCCGACCAACTCACTGAGATGTTCGATGGAACGTGGCAGCGCTCCCTCGCCACGGGTGTCGGCGGAAACGCGGCGATCCACGTTGCGAACGATGAAGCCAAAGCTTGGCTGATCACCATTGTGTACGGCCACGGCGGAGATCTCGACCTCACTGCTCGAGCCAAGCTCGGATCGAATGTGGGTCGCGAACAACCGAACGGCGCCATGCTGACGCAGATTGGCGATTAGCACGTTGAGGTCTACGCCGGGACGGCCGAGCCAGCGATCGAGGGACTCACCCCGCACCTGATCTTCGCTGGATACTTGTGCTAACTCCAGGAAGGCGGCGTTGGCGCTCAGAATGCGTCCATCGTGCGCGGTCATCACGATGCCGTCGGGAACCTTGTCGACCATCTTGGTCAGTCGCGAGCGCGGCTCTGCCGGTGATTTGGAGTCGGTAACCGAAGTGAGCGGCGACAGCCGTAACAGGATCAGCGAACTGTTCTCTTGGCGCACGGGCGCCCCGGAGATCTGGAACTCGGTACCCGTGCGAAGACGGGCGCGCACATCATTGCTCCGCCCGGCGGCACGGACACCGGCGATCAATGATTGGACCGATTGGGTGCCGGGATCGTCAAAGCCGTCGGGAAAGACGCGCCCCACCATGCGGCGAGAATCGGGAGCGAGTAGTAGCGCCGCGGCGGGATTGGCCTCGACCACCTTGTTGGTGTCCGGGTCCAGGATGATGATCGCGTCCGTGGCCGAGCGGAACAACAGTCGGTAGCGGGTCTCCAGCTGACGCAACCGCCAGTAGTCTCGCTCAAGCGAAAGCTGCGCATCGACCAGCCGCTGCTGCAGCGCGGCAATGCCTTGAAGGTTGCGTCCGACGGCGACCAGGTGGTTCCGGTCGCCGAGTCGGGTTGCGAAATAGCGCACCGGCATCTCTGCGCCATCGCGGGCAATGTGGTCCACCTGCTGCCATTTGGGTACCGCATTGCCCGCCTGTGCATCGGCGATCAGCGCTTCGATGCGCGACCGACTATCGTTGGTGACGGTCTCGACCCAGCTTCTTCCGATCCAGTCCTCGGCCACTTCGGACGAAAGCTCCTCGCTTCCGAAGGCGAGATCACGAATCACACCCTTGCCGTCGAGGATCAAAGCGATATCGGATGCCGCGGCGATCAGCGTCGCGACCGTGTCGGTGCCGATATCACCCAGCGCCGCCTGAGGCGCATCAAATGCCTTCACGAGTACCTCGACCCTGACTTCATGTAGGCCGGGTGGGCCGGCGTGGGAATTGATAGGGCGGGATCGCAACTGATCCCTTGGAGATCGGGCGGGTAAATACCAACGACAATGACAAGGTTTCTAGTCGAAACAACTGCCGCTGGGCGAGGGTGTCTTGAGTCTGGTCCGTCTCGCATCGGAATCTCTGGGTGCATCCGCGTCAACCTCGCGTGACCTGCGTCAAGGCGGGGGCTCGCCATTTCCCCCGGGCGTATAAGGAAAATGTGCCGCAGTCCCACCCTAAAATACCCTCGGGATCGGCTATAGGCGTATAGGCGTCGCGTCTTCAAGTCCGCCATCGGTCGAAGTCCGCGATCTCTGGAGCGCCGCTGGCCAATCGAGCCGGGCGCCTCCATTGCCCTCTATTAGTTAGCCTTTGGGTGTTCGAATGTCAAGTTCTGTTTACGTTAAGCAGAGTTGACAGCAACGATGGAGCGGACTAGATTCCTCTAAGACATTTCGTTGCTCAGATTTGAGAGAGGAATTTCATGCGCCGACGTCCTGCTAAGGCCGTCCGACGTCCGCCGCTGTATACGCCCGAAGAGCGCGCGCGGCGAGACAGCAGCGTCTGGACTTTGGTACAAGGCGTGCTCGCGCCGCTGCAATTTCTTGTGTTCCTCGTCAGTCTGTTCTTAGTCCTGCGCTTCCTGACGACGGGCATTGGCGAGATGGCCGCTACCGTCTCGATCGTGGTCAAGACGCTGGTGCTTTACACGATCATGATCACCGGATCGATCTGGGAAAAGGTGGTCTACGATAAGTATTTGTTTGCGAAGGCGTTCTTCTGGGAAGACGTTTTTAGCATGCTAGTGCTCGCATTGCATACAGCCTACCTCGCGACGCTGCTCACCGGGTTCCTGGACGTTCAGGGGCAAATGATCCTCGCACTGGCCGCCTATGCCGCTTATGTCATTAATGCCGCTCAATTTCTGCTGAAGCTGCGGGCCGCTCGCCTGTCACAGGCGTCGGACGACGGAAGCGAAGGCGTCCAGACGCGTGGCCAAGCACTGGGAGTGGCAGAATGAGCGGGGCCGGACCATTGCCTTCCGTGGAGGTTGGCGTCCCGAGTGTCGGCGGCTGCACCGAGCTTCCGGTGCTGCGGGAGCGCGGCCAACGGGAGGTTTTCTGCGGACTCACGGGCATTGTTTGGCTGCATCGCAAGATGCAGGACGCGTTCTTCCTGGTGATCGGTTCCCGCACCTGTGCGCACCTGCTGCAATCCGCGGCGGGCGTGATGATTTTTGCCGAACCCCGTTTCGCCACGGCCATACTGCAGGATCGCGACCTCGCGGGTTTGGCCGACTGTAATGAAGAACTCGACCGCGTCGTTGCCGAGTTGTTAGCGCGGCGCCCTGACATTGGCACATTGTTCCTCGTGGGCTCCTGTCCGTCGGAGGTCATTAAGCTTGACCTGGCGACGGCCGCCGAACGTCTGTCGGGACAGCACAACGGGCGCGTCCGCATCCTGTCCTACACGGGTAGCGGCATCGAGACCACTTTCACGCAGGGGGAAGACACCTGCCTAACCGCGCTGGTCGAGCAGATGCCCACATCGGCCTCGGGTGAGCGTTCGTTGCTTGTGCTCGGCAGTCTGCCCGACATCGTCGAGGATCAGTTCGCCCGTTTATTCGACGAGCTTGGCATCGCACCGGTTCGCTTCCTGCCGCCCCGGAGTGCCTCCGATTTGCCGCCGGTCGGACCAGGAACCTTGCTGCTGGCGGCGCAGCCGTTTCTCGGCGATACCGTTGCGGCGTTGAGCGCAAGGGGCGCGTCGCTGATCGAGAGCGCCTATCCGTTCGGTGTCGAGGGGACGCGGGCCTGGTTCGGAGCCGCTGCCGAGGCTTGGGGCGTCACGTCCGCGCGAGTCGATGCGGTAACCGCAGCGCCAGTAGCGCGCGCGCAGCGCGGGCTTGCCCGGTATCGGGAGCAACTTGCTGGCAAGCGCGTCACGTTCCTGCCTGATTCTCAATTGGAGATCCCGCTCGGGCGCTTCCTGTCGCGCGAGTGTGGCGTGGAGCTCGTCGAGGTCGGCGTCCCCTATCTTGACCGTCGCATGATGTCCGTCGAATTGGGGCTATTGCCCGCGGACGTGCGTCTAAGCGAGGGGCAGGACTTGGAGCTTCAGCTCGATCGTCTGCGCAATGACCGTCCGGACCTGACCGTGTGTGGTCTCGGTCTGGCGAACCCGCTCGAGGCTGAGGGTCTTAGCACCAAGTGGTCGATCGAGCTGGTGTTTTCGCCGGTTCATGGATTTGAGCAGGCGCCGGATCTCGCGGAGCTTTTCGCCCGCCCGCTGAACCGCCGTCAACGCCTCGCGCTCTGAGCATAGTGATCGAGTCATGCAGCTGACCGTCTGGACATACGAAGGCCCGCCCCATGTCGGCGCGATGCGCATCGCCGCGTCGATGAATGGTGTGCACTGCGTGCTCCACGCGCCCCAGGGCGACACCTACGCCGATCTTCTCTTTACGATGATCGCGCGTAACGCACGTCGGCCGCCCGTCACCTACACCACTTTCCAGGCTAGGGATTTGGGCGGCGATACGGCTGAACTGGTCAAGAAGACATTGCGGGACACGGTCGAGCGCTTCCAGCCCCGCGCGCTCCTAGTCGGTGAGGCCTGTACCGCAGAGTTGATTCAGGATCAACCCGGTGCGCTTGCCACGAGTATGGGTTTCGATATCCCGGTAATACCGCTGGAGCTCCCGGCCTACACTCGCAAAGAGAATTGGGGAGCCAGTGAGACCTTTTACAGCATGGTCCGCACGCTGCTGCGAGGCCAGCAGCCCGAGCCGAAGGCCGTCGATTCGAAACGACGGCCGCGCGCCAATCTGCTCGGGCCTACGGCGCTGGGTTTCCGTTGCCGTGATGACATCGTCGAAGTGACGAAACTGCTCGAGGCCGCCGGCGTCGACATCAATGTGGTCGCCCCAGCTGGTGCTGGTCCCGAGGATTTAATGCGTCTGCCTGACGCGGACTTCAATGTCTGTCTGTATCCGGAAGTCGCCTACGACACCTGTACCTGGCTTGAGCGCACGTTCCGTCAGCCCATCGTGAAAACGGTGCCCATCGGCGTCGGCGCGACGCGGGACTTCCTGCTCGAGGTTGGCGAGGTCGCGGGCATCGATCCCGGTCCCGCGATTGCCGCCGCCCAGACGCGGCTGCCCTGGTACTCGCGTTCGGTGGACTCGACCTATCTCACGGGCAAGCGCGTGTTCATCTTTGGCGATGCGACCCACGCGGTTGCCGCCGCCCGCATCGCAGCCGAGGAGCTCGGTTTCGAGGTGGTTGGGCTGGGTACCTACAGTCGCGAGTTTTCCCGTGAGATTCGCGCCGCCGCGGAACGCTACGGTGTTGAGCCCCTGATCACGGATGATTACCTGGAGGTCGAGTCTCACGTGCTGGAGCTGGCGCCGGAGCTGGTGCTGGGGACGCAGATGGAACGCCACATCGCCAAGCGAGCGGGCATCCCCTGCGCGGTGATCTCGGCACCGATCCATGTGCAGGATTTCCCCGCCCGCTATGGTCCACAGATGGGCTTCGAGGGTGCGAACGTGATTTTTGACACCTGGGTCCACCCGCTGATGATGGGGCTCGAAGAGCACCTGCTCGGGATGTTTCGGGAAGACAGCGAATTTCATGATGAAGCCGCGCCGTCGCATTTGGGACCGGCCGCTAGGTCAGGTGAAGCGCGTGTTTCGATTCCCGCAGGCAACGCTGCCGAGGCGGGATCAGCGAGTACGGAAAGCACGATCGTCTGGGCCGCAGACGCCGAGACGGAGTTGCGCAAGATCCCGTTCTTTGTCCGCGGTAAGGCTCGCCGCAACACAGAGCGCTTCGCCCAGGATCAGGGTGTGGCGACAATAACAATCGAGACACTCTACGATGCCAAAGCACATTTCGGCCGCTGAACAGACGCCCGTGCGCGTCGTCATCGTTACCCTTGACAGCCATCTGGCTAGCGCCATCGAACGCGCGCGGCCGATTCTCGAAGATGAAATCCCGGGGCTATCGCTCGGCCTGCATGCTGCCGCTGAATGGGAGGGTGCCCGCAAGGGGCTTCAGCACTGCCACGAAGTCAGCCCCCACGGCGAGGTCTGCAACCGCTGCGCCGAAATTGGCACCTGCGCGTTGCATCGCTGCCGTGCCGACATCGCTAAGGCGGACATCGTGGTCGCGAGCATGTTGTTCATGGACGACCATATCAAAGCCGTATTGCCTGCGTTGCAGGCGCGTCGCGACCACTGCGATGCGATGGTCGGCTGCATGTCCTCCGGCGAGATCATGCGTCTGACGCGGATCGGCAAGTTCGACATGAACGCGCCGCAGAACGGCGCGATGGCGCTACTGAGGAAACTGCGCGGCGGCCGGAAGTCCAACGAAAAGGGACAAAGCAGTTCCAGTGGGGCAAGGCAGATGGCAATGCTGCGCCGGATCCCAAAGTTGCTGCGCTTCATCCCCGGCACCGCGCAGGATGTTCGCGCCTATTTCCTGCTGCTCCAATACTGGTTGGCCGGATCGGAACAGAATATCGCCAACATGGTGCGCCTGCTGGTCGACCGCTATGCGGACGGTCCGCGCGACAAGCTGCGTGGCACGCTCCAGGTCGATCCGCCGGCGGCGTACCCTGATGTTGGCGTTTTCCATCCGCGCATGAAATCGCGGATCGCTGATCGCAGCTCAAGGCTGCCCGCGCCCAAGGGTGCAACCGGCACCGTTGGCCTGCTGGTGATGCGTTCCTACGTGCTGGCCGGCAACACCGGTCACTACGATGGCGTCATCAAGGAGCTTGAGGCGCGTGGGTTGCGCGTGATCCCGGGTTTCTCCAGCGGCCTCGACTCGCGTCCGGCGATGGAAGAGTTCTTTTTCGACAAGGCCGGCAAGCCCATCGTCGATGCTGTTGTTTCGTTGACTGGCTTCTCGTTGGTCGGTGGTCCCGCCTACAACGACGCGGCCGCGGCGCAGGAGATTCTAGCCCGTCTCGACGTGCCCTATCTTGCCGCGCACCCGGTCGAGTTTCAGACCCTAGAGCAATGGCAGACATCGGAGCGCGGTCTGATGCCGGTCGAAGCGACGATGATGGTCGCCATCCCCGAAATCGACGGGTCGACCGGCCCAATGGTATTCGGCGGGCGTTCCGCGACGGTCCGCGAGGACCGGACCCGCGATATGCAGTCCCATCCCGAACGGGCCCGTGCGCTGGCCGCACGAGTCGCGCGTCTGGTCAAGTTGCGCCAGAGCCAGGTCAAGGATCGCAAGGTCGCGGTCGTGCTCTTCAACTTCCCGCCGAACGCCGGTAACACTGGGACTGCGGCTTTCCTGTCGGTATTTGCCTCTCTGCATCGCACGCTCCTTTCCATGAAGGCCGAAGGCTACACCGTCGACGTCCCGGAATCCGTCGATGCGTTGCGCGAGCGCATCATCAGCGGTAACGCCAGCCGCCATGGCGCCCATGCCAACGTCTTCACCCGTATTCCGAGCGACGACCATGTCCGCCGCGAACCCTATCTCGCCGAGATTGAGAGCCAGTGGGGGCCGGCGCCAGGTCAGCAGCAAAGCGATGGCGCGTCTATCTTTGTGCTCGGCGAGCAATTCGGAAATGTCTTCGTTGGGGTGCAGCCCGCCTTTGGTTACGAGGGCGACCCGATGCGCTTGTTGTTCGATAAGGGCTTTACGCCGACCCACGCATTCAGCGCGTTTTATCGGTTTCTGCGCGAGGACTTCGGCGCCAACGCCGTGTTGCACTTCGGTACCCATGGCGCCTTGGAATTCATGCCGGGCAAACAGGCAGGGTTGTCCAGCGCCTGCTGGCCGGATCGCATGATTGCCGATCTCCCGAACATGTACCTGTACGCATCCAACAACCCGTCGGAAGGGACGATTGCGAAGCGTCGGGCGGCGGCCACCCTGGTGAGTTATATGACGCCGCCGATCGCCAACGCGGGCCTCTACCGCGGTCTGGTCGATCTCAAGGGGTCCATCGAACGCTGGCGCGGCCTGACCCCGGATTCCCCGGCGGACGAACGCAATGAGTTGGCGTCGCTGATCCAGGCCCAAGCCGCTGAGCTCGATCTCGCTGATGCCGAGCCGGAATGGGACGCCAGGTCTCTGAACGAGATTTCACGTCTCAACGACGAAATCCTGGAACTCGAGTACACCTTGATTCCCCACGGTCTGCATGTCGTCGGTGAACCGCCCAACGATGAGGAACGCCTCGACCTCCTAATGGCCATTGCCGAGTCCAAGGGCAATGCCAGCGATACCGTCGCAATCACCCGCGATGCCGTCAAGACGCTGATTGCCGGCGGCGCACCGGCGTTGGCCCTGCAGAAGGGCGGCATGGAGGTGACGGACGACAGTCTCGCCCTGATGACTGAGATGGCGGGGTACGACAAGCTTTTGTCTGAGGACTATGAGACTCCGGCCATCCTGCGGGCTCTGGACGGGCGCTTTGTGCGTCCGGCACCGGGCGGTGATCTCCTGCGCACACCGGAGATTCTCCCGACGGGCCGCAACCTGCACGGCTTTGACCCATTTCGGCTGCCCAGCGTGTTCGCCGTCAAGGAAGGCATCCGCCACGCGCAGCTGTTGTTGGACAGGCATATTGAGGACGGCAACGGACTACCCGAGTCCATTGCGCTGGTGCTTTGGGGAACAGACAATCTGAAGACCGAAGGCGGACCAATCGCCCAGGCGCTTGCGTTGATCGGTGCGAAGCCGCGGCTCGATGGCTATGGCCGCGTTTGCGGTGCCGAATTGCTGCCTTTGGATGTGTTGGGCCGTCCGCGCGTGGACGTGGTCATGACACTGTCGGGCATTTTCCGTGACTTGTTGCCGTTACAGACTAGACTCCTTGCTGAAGCCTCTTACCTCGCCGCCACCGCGGACGAGCCGGCGGAGCAAAACTACGTGCGCAAGCACACCTTGGAGTATCAGGCTGCCCACGGCTGCGACATCGAGACCGCGGCCCTGCGTGTGTTCAGCAACGCGGATGGTGCGTACGGCTCCAATGTCAATCATCTCGTGGACAACAGTGGCTGGGACGACGAGGACGAGTTGGCGGAAACCTATACGCGCCGAAAGTGCTTCGCGTACGGCCGCACCGGCAAACCGGAGCGTCACGCGGAGCTGCTGAAGAGCGTGCTCGGTGACGTTCAACTGGCCTATCAGAATCTTGACTCCGTCGAACTCGGCGTGACCACCGTGGATCACTATTTCGACACCCTCGGCGGAATCAGCCGCGCGGTCACCCGCTCAAAGGGTAGCGATGTGCCGGTCTATATCGGCGACCAGACCCGCGGTGACGGCAAGGTGCGCACACTGGCGGAGCAGGTGGCGCTTGAGACGCGCACACGCATGCTGAATCCGAAGTGGTATGAGGGCATGCTTGAGCACGGCTATGAGGGCGTGCGGCAAATTGAAGTGCATGTGACCAACACCATGGGATGGTCTGCGACCACCGGACAGGTTGCGCCTTGGGTGTACGAACGGATGACTGAGACTTTCGTGCTCGACGACGAGATGCGCGAGCGTCTTGCCGCGTTGAACCCGACCGCGTCCGCCAAGGTCGCCAACCGGCTGCTTGAGGCGCACGAACGGAACTACTGGACGCCCGACGATGCCACGCTGGAAGCCCTAAGGCGCGCTGGCGAAGAGCTTGAAGACCGATTAGAAGGCATAACCGAAGGGGTAGCAGCGTGAGCTTAGACGATCTTCCATCAACGATTTTCGGCGGTGGAGGCGGCCAGGCCGCATCCAGGGCGCCCGTGACCAAACCGAAAACGGACCCACGCCTCGACGGCGAGGGCAGTCTGCAGGTGCAGCTCGATCCGGACGTACAGATTGGCAAGGCACATGTCTTCGCCGTCTATGGCAAAGGGGGCATTGGAAAGAGCACGACCTCCTCGAACCTGTCTGTCGCCTTCTCCAAGTTGGGCAAACGGGTTGTGCAGATCGGCTGCGATCCGAAACACGACTCCACTTTCACGTTGACCAAGCGGCTGGTGCCGACGGTCATCGATGTGCTTGAGTCCGTTGACTTTCACCCCGAGGAATTGCGACTAGACGACTTCGTCTACGAGGGCTACAACGGAGTGATGTGCGTCGAGGCCGGTGGCCCACCGGCGGGCACGGGCTGTGGTGGCTATGTCGTTGGTCAGACAGTCAAATTGCTGAAGCAGCATCATATCCTTGAAGATACGGACATCGTGATCTTCGACGTGCTCGGGGACGTTGTCTGCGGCGGCTTCGCGGCACCGCTACAGCACGCCGATCGTGCCCTGGTGGTCACAGCAAACGACTTCGATTCGATCTTCGCGATGAACCGAATCGCGACAGCAATCCTGGCCAAGGCCAAGAACTACAAGGTTCGTATCGGCGGTATCATTGCCAACCGCAGCGCCGAGACCGACCAGATCGACCGCTTCAACGAGGCGGTCGGTCTCAAGACCATGGCGCACCTGCGGGATTTGGATGTGATTCGGCGTAGTCGCTTGAAGAAGGCGACGCTGTTTGAAATGGAGCCCTGCGCCGACGTCGAGAGTGCCCAGCAAGAGTATCTGCAATTGGCCAAGAACCTGCTGGCCGGAACCGAGACCATGTCTGTTACGCCGATGCGCGACCGTGATCTGTTCGATTTTCTGGGCTTCGAGTAATCTCGCGGGATCCCGTGGACGGCTCAAACAAAGACCAGGTCACCGAGCAATACATTATGCCGAGCGTTTCCTACCAAAAGCGTCGGGGACAGATCGAGGCCTATTTCGATCGCACTGCGGCCGAGGCGTGGAAGCGCCTGACGTCCGATGCGCCGGTCAGCGGCATTCGCGCCACTGTGCGCGCCGGTCGCGACCAGATGCGCAGCAAACTGCTCGACTATTTGCCAGCGGATCTGAGCGGTAAGCGCCTGCTCGACGCCGGTTGCGGCACCGGCATGTTATCGCTCGAGGCAGCGCGGCGCGGCGCGTATGTCTATGCCGTTGACCTGTCGCCTACGCTGATCGAGAACGCACGCGAGCGTGTGCCGGCCGACCTTGACGGCCACATCGAATTCGCCGTCGGTGACATGCTGGCACCGGGGCAGGGCGATTTCGATCATATCGTCGCGATGGACTCCCTGATCCACTACGAGCTCGAAGACGCCTTGAATGTTATCGAAGGCTTTGCATCCCGCGCGCATGCCTCGGTGCTGTTTACATTCGCGCCGCGCACACCCGCCTTGGCGCTCATGCACGCGGTCGGCCAGTTCTTCCCGCGCAGTGACCGCTCGCCGGCGATCGTTCCCGTGGCCGAGACAAAGCTAACCGCGGCCATCGGCGCCGATCCCGCCCTTTCGGACTGGCGCGTCGGCCGAACCCAACGGATCTCTCGCGGTTTCTACACTTCCCAGGCGATGGAGTTGATACGTCCGTGACCACGGCCATCGGCGATTTTCGGCGCATTTGGATGCACGATTTCCTGCCGCGGATGTTGCCGTTTGCCGACGCCGCTTCTGCGGAGCTTCCACTGCTGCGGCTGCTGCGATTGGCCTTGTTCCAAGCCTCAGTTGGGATGGCGATCGTATTGCTGTATGGCACCTTGAATCGTGTCATGGTCGTCGAGATGGCTGTGCCGGTCTGGCTGGTGTCGCTGATGGTGGCGCTGCCAGTGCTGTTCGCGCCGTTTCGGGCGCTGATCGGACATCGCTCGGATATTCACCGTTCCGCCTTTGGATGGCGCCGGGTGCCCTATCTCTGGTTCGGCAGTCTGATGCAATTCGGTGGTTTGGCAATCATGCCCTTCGCGCTGTTGCTGCTCTCCGAGGGCGGCGGTGGGCCGCCATGGGCCGGTCAGCTCGGTGCGGCCGTCGCATTCCTGCTCGCAGGTGCTGGCCTCCATACGACCCAGACGGCAGGTCTCGCGTTGGCAACGGATATTGCCCCCGAAGCCAGTCGTCCGCGGGTGGTCGCGCTGCTGTTCGTCGTACTTCAGCTGAGCATGCTGATCAGCGCGCTCATTTTCGGTCTGTTGCTCACCGACTTTAGCCAAATGCGTTTGATCCAGGTGATTCAGGGCGCTGCCGTGGTCACTATGGTGCTCAATGTGGTCGCGCTGTGGAAACAAGAGCCTTGGGACCGCGCGCGGGCGGCGCGCATGGCAGCGGACAGGGCAGCCTGTAAGGTACGTCCGAGTTTCGTCGATTCATGGCGGGCCTTCATCGCCGACACGCGTTCCAGCCGCCTGCTGGTTGCGCTTGGCTTGGGCACAGCCGGATTCACGATGCAGGAGATCCTGCTCGAGCCCTATGGCGCGCAAGTGCTTGGCTTGACTGTCGCCGAGACCACGCGACTGACGGCCATCTGGGCATTCGGCAGTTTGACCGCCTTCGCGCTCGCCGCTCGGATGCTGACCCGCGGCGCTGATCCCTACCGGCTTTCCGCGAATGGAGTTTTGATCGGTATCGTCGCCTTTACCGCGGTGATCTTTGCGGACCCGATGGATTCGCCGTCGCTGTTTCGAGTCGGCGCGATGCTGATCGGGTTCGGCGGTGGTCTACTCGCGGTCGGAACGCTGACAGCGGCAATGGGCATGTCCGAGGGTGGCCATAGCGGGCTTGCGCTAGGCGCTTGGGGCGCGGTGCAGGCCACTGCCTATGGAGGCGCCATTGCCATGGGCGGCGCAATTCGTGATCTTGTCTCCGCGCTGGCTGCTGAGGGTGTCTTCGGTCCGGTACTGACCGGACCGGCCGTCGGCTACGCCACCGTATATCACCTGGAAATCGTATTGTTATTTGCAACCCTGATCGCAATCGGCCCGCTGGTGCTGCGCACCGGCTCTCGCGGTGGGCGATCATCAACGAAGTTCGGCGTCGCCGAGCTCCCTTAATCCACAGGACCAACGGAGGTTCTCCCATGCCAATCGGCGCTATCACCAACTACATCGACGTTGCACAACTGGTGCTTTACGTCTTTTGGTTCTTTTTCTTCGCGCTCGTGTTCTGGATCCGCCGCGAAGACAAGCGCGAGGGTTATCCGGCCGAATCGCTGCGTCTCGGCGGCACGGTCATGATGGAAGGTTTCCCGCCGATGCCCGAGCCGAAAACCTTTAAGATGCCCCACACAGGCGCAGAGGTGGTCAAGCCTGGCCCCGAGGCGTCGCAGTACAAGCTGAATGCCGAGCCCATCGCGCCTTTCCCGGGTGCAGCACTGGCGCCCACCGGCAACCCGATGTTGGCCAACGTCGGCCCGGGCAGCTATTCGCTCCGTGCCGAGAAGCCCGACCTAACGCACGCTGGCGAGCCGCGCATC
This sequence comes from Thiohalocapsa sp., assembly GCA_049670525.1. Classification (GTDB taxonomy): domain Bacteria; phylum Pseudomonadota; class Gammaproteobacteria; order Chromatiales; family Chromatiaceae; genus Thiohalocapsa. The sequence goes on from JBATTL010000155.1 coordinate 14,000, forward strand.
TCCCCAATGCGCGTTGCAAAGCACTTCAGCGTTGTTGACAAGGATCCCGATCCGCGTGGCATGCCGGTCATTGGCTGCGACGGTGAACAGGGCGGCAAGGTCCGCGAGATTTGGGTGGACCGTGCGGAGCCACAGATCCGCTACCTGGAGTTGGATGCAAAGAACGGCAAACGCGTCCTTTTGCCGATCACCATGTGTATCGTGCGCGGCAAAAAGGGCGTAGTTGAGGTCTCCAGCATCACCGGCGCGCAATTCAATGACGCCCCGACACTCGCCAACTACGATCAAATTACGCTGCGGGAGGAAGACAAGGTGGTCGCCTACTATGGCGCAGGCACGATGTACGCCACCTCTGATCGCGCGGAGCCGTTTCTGTGAGTGAGTTCGACTTCGAGCCGGTCCACGGCTTGCCGGAGAATCTCCCCGATGGGGAAGTTCTCCGATGGCAGGGCGCGCCCCGTTGGGGCGCTCTTGCCGTGCGGGCGTTCCACGTCCGCAAGGTCGCGCTGTATTTTTCCCTGTTGATCCTGTTTCGCGTTGTCTACGTATTGACCTCGGGAGACGGAATGTGGTTGGCCCTGGTGTCCGCTTCTTGGCTGGCATCGCTGGCGGCGATAGCGATGGGGATCCTTGGCATCCTGGCGTGGCTTTATAGTCGTTCGACCGTCTACAGCATCACCGACCGACGTATCGTGATTCGATTTGGTGTCGCTGTGCCGATCGCCGTGAACATCCCGTTCAAGGTGATCGAGAGCGCCGGACTGCGCCGCTATGGCGATGGGATCGGCGATATACCGCTCGTTCTGAGTAATGATCAGAGCGTCAATTACTTGATCATGTGGCCAAATGTCAGACCCTGGCGTTTTCTGAATGCTCAACCGATGCTGCGTTGTATTGCCGACGTTGATACGGTGGCTGATGTCCTTGCCGGGGCGCTGCGTGCGGCCGTCGGTTCGGAATCCACGGATCGGGACCAAGGCAAACAGTTGGAAGGCGGTTCGCGTCACGCTGGCGCTGCCGCGCCGCCGATGACTGCGGATCCATTGCCGAGCCCGTGAGGCGGAGGTTGTCTCCATGAGCGATCCGTTCGAGGGCCGCCCTTTTCCCCGGGAAGTCTTGATCGGGGCGGCCCTGCTGATCGGCTTCGTCATCGCCGCGGCAGCCATGGTGCGCCTAACCGGGGTGGGTAACACCGAGATTCCATTGGCGCCGATGATCGAAAGCCGCCAATTGGTCTTCCTGGATCACGGTGATGGCACCACCACGGTGCGGGTTCCAGGCGACGAGGGGACGGTGGCCGAATTGGAATCAGGTGTCGACGGTTTTGTGCTTGGTGTCATGCGCGGCATGGTCCGCGAGCGTAATAGCTACGATGCCGATGTCGATGCTCCCTACGTGTTGTCGCTCCGCGAAGATGGGCGATTGCTATTCGAAGACCCCTTGACGGGGCGTCGGATTGACCTACGCGCCTTCGGACCGACCAATGCCGGTTCGTTCGCAGAATTGCTGCGCGCCGAGATACGACCCGATTCCTGATTCCCCGCAACGACCACCGACCCAAGGGTCAGACCAATACGAGTTCAAGCTGCACTCGACGGCCGACGGCCGACGGACGAAGGGCCTGCTGCCAACGCAGCGGCTGCTCGTCCCGTTCTGGGCACCTCGTTGGTTCCCCGGTGCCAATAAATACCCCTCCGAGGAGTGAACAACGATGACCGATTCTCTACCGCTGCATCAACTGAAGCCGAACGATCCTGACCGGCTGACGGGTGAAAATACCGTCTTAACACCCAGGTTTTATGAGACGGACTGCGCAGCCATGGATAAGCTCGACGTGACCACGGTTCGCGCCGAGTGGGATGGGTTGATGGCGGAATTCGAGCGCGATGAGAATAACGGACATTTTCGCCAGGACGACAAGTTTCAATCCGAGGTCAAGCAATTGTCACCCGCGTTGGAGGCGGATTTCCACGAGTTCATGGTGAGTTCGGTTACGGCCGAGTTTTCCGGTTGCGTGCTGTACAACGAGATCAAGAAGCGCGCGACGAACCCCGAAGTCCGGAAGGCCATGGGATACATGGCCCGTGATGAAGCGCGCCATGCGGGATTCATCAACAAGTCGCTGAAAGGCTTGGGCGTTGGTGTCGACTTGGGCTTCTTGAAGAAGGAAAAGAAATACACCTACTTCCGGCCTAAATTCATCTTTTACGCCACCTACCTGTCCGAGAAGATCGGCTATGCGCGGTACATCACGATATTCCGCCATCTGGAGCGTCATCCGGAGCACCGGTTCCATCCGATCTTCCGCTGGTTCGAGGAATGGTGTAACGACGAGTTCCGCCATGGGGAGGTCTTTGCGTTGATTATGCGCGCTGATCCGAGGCTGCTGACCGGCGTTAACAAGCTTTGGATTCGCTTTTTCGTCCTCTCCGTCTACGCGACCATGTATGTGCGGGACCACGCGCGTCCCGAATTGTACAAGGGGCTTGGCATCGAGCCGGATGAGTTCGATTATCGCGTGTTCGAGATTTGTTCAGAAATCACGCGGCAGGTGTTTCCCCTGACCCTTGATATCGATCACCCGTCGTTCCGTAAGGGGCTGGAGCGACTGAGCGCGATCAGCAAGTCGACCGACGCCGCGCGCGCACAAGGCGGTTTGATCGGCGGGCTGAAACGTATCGGGCTGGCAGCCGCGGGAGCAGCGACATTCGCCCGACTCTACCTGATCCCTGCGAAAGGCAACGCTGTGCCCGGGCGGGTTCGGCTCGCACCCGCCTGGTAGACCGTCCACCCAATGCTGAGCTACGGGGTCGCGGTCGGTTACGCGCTGTTTCTTTGGTGGTTCAGCACGGGCGTCATCCTGTATCTCGACAAGCGTCCGACCTGGACCTACCGTTGGAGTCTGCTTGGCGCGACGGCGCTGGCGTCGTTTTCCTTCGTCGCGCTCCACCTGGTCCAGGATCTAGCCACCCCGCTGGGCGCGTACGTCGGTTTCACGGCCGGCGTGCTCATTTGGGGCTGGATGGAGATGAGCTACTTCATGGGCTTCATCACCGGGCCGCGCAAAGTCGCTTGCCCGCAGGGATGTGGCGGGTGGCGGCGTTTCTTTTTAGCCATCCAGACCAGCCTTTACCACGAACTGGCCATCGTCGCGGCCGGCGCGGGAATGATCTGGATTACCTGGGACGGCCTGAATCAAGCGGGAACCTGGACCTATGTGATCCTTTGGTCGATGCGTTGGAGCGCCAAGCTCAATCTTTTTCTCGGCGTGCCCAATCTCAACGAGGAGTGGCTGCCGGAGCATATTCGCTTTCTCACGAGCTATTTGTCAAAGCGGCCGATGAACCTGCTGTTCCCGGTTTCCGTGAGCGTTGCCACTGTCGTGATGTGCTTGTTGGTTGAGGCGGCGCTGGATCTTCCAAGTGGTAGTTTTGCAGGCGTAGCTCTAATGCTGACGGCAACCATGCTCGCGTTGGCGATACTTGAGCATTGGTTCCTTGTGCTTCCATTGGCTGACGCGGCCCTGTGGAGTTGGGCGTTGGACGCGCGGGATCGGGGCCGACTCGCTGCATCCCTGGCCAAGCCCGCGGATGCCATGGCGGCTACCAGTGAGGCCCAGTTGGAGCGCCGACGGTCGCTGTGAGACGTCTCGGCGAATCCAGAGCCATCGGTGTGCCAAACCTCGGATCTCGGCCCTATTGACTAAGCGTTTACCCTGATCCAATATAGGGAAAAGACTTAGGCCTATTTGGGTGAGCCCAGGGCTGCGCTGGTTTGGTAACGAACTGACATTGACGCGGAATCACATAACTCGGGTGCACTTCACGGATACGCCGCGAGGCTGACATGCGTCAAGGACGCTTGACACCTTGTTCGCTACCGTAGTCTACACTTCACTACACGAGCCGCCAGATGGTCCACCATGCGCATCCTGACGGCCCGGACCCGATTACCAATTCAGCGTTGCGGGAGTGGTTCGCAACCGGCTGTTCGGCTGGGTTGCATGAAGAAGGCCGCCATCGCCAAGACCAGTTGAGGTCACTTGATCATGTCCAGCGCAGCTTCCGCGGATATTTCACCGGTCTTGCTCCAGCGATTTGCTGAACTCGGCCCGCACTCGGCCCGGCCTGTGCCGACACCCAGTTGGCCCGATCCGTTCGGCAGCGACGACTATGATTCGGTGCTGGGTGGAGTCGCCCAACGTCCAGACGAAACGCTTTCGTTGCACGTCCGCATTCCGTTTTGCGCCGGTCGTTGCCTCTATTGCGGTTGTAACACGACCATCACGCACGAGAGTGAGCGGCTCGACCGGTATCTCGACTCCCTTGAGCGGGAGATGGCGATGGTCGCGCAACGCGTCGGTAACGAGCGGGATATCCTTCAGGTACATCTTGCGGGGGGTACGCCGAATTACCTTAACGACGCCCAGTTGACGCGTCTGACGGAGATGATGGAGCGGCATTTCCGGATCTTGCCGGATACCGAGCAGTCTATTGAGTGTGATCCCAGGCGCACGTCCGCAGGGCAGCTTGAGCTACTCCACGCGCTTGGGTTCCAGCGCATTACCCTGGGTGTTCAGGATCTTGATCCCGTCGTGCAGCGCGCAATCGGTCGTGTGCAATCGGTGGATCTGGTTCGCGACGTATACTGGCTAGCGCGGGAGATCGGATTCGAGAGCATCGGGCTGGATCTGATCTATGGTCTGCCGCAGCAGACCGAGGAGACCTTCGATCGCACCTTGGATGCCGTATTGGAGCTGTCGCCGGACCGGGTCACTTGCTTTGGCTATTCCCGCGACATCAGCCAGGGTCCGCATCATCACGCGATCGACGTGCATCAACTGCCGTCTGAGCTATCCCGGCAGGCGCTGTTTCACAGGGCTGTGCAGAGCTTCACCGAAGCGGGCTATTCTTGGATCGGTCTCGATACCTTCGCCTTGGATTCGGACGAATTGTCGCTGGCCCAGGAGGAAAAGCGGCTACGGCGAAACTGCACGGGTTATACGGCGAACGCTGGCGATCACACGCTCGGGTTGGGGAGCGGTGCGGTCGGCGACGTGGACGGGCATTGCGTCCAAAACGAGTGTGCGCTCGACGCCTGGGAGGCGTTGCTCGAACGTGGACAATTCCCGGTGGCACGCGGTCAGCGTGTCAGTGTGGAGGACCGCCGCAGGCGCGACGCTATTTCTCACATGATCTGTAATCTCGAGCTTCCCGCCGATTTGGCCGCGGGCTGTCTCGACGACGAATATGCCAGGCTGGCAGGTTACGAGGCCGACGGGTTGGTCAGATCCGGACCGTCGGGTCTGCAGATAACACCAACCGGTCGGTATTTGCTGCGCAGTCTCTGCAGCGGGTACGAGGATTTCAACAGTTGGGAATCTGCACGCTTGGATTTCGCACAGGCCAACTGATTATTCCGTCGATCTCGGCTCTATGGGCTGCGGGTGGCGACAGCAGGAGCAGTAGCCTTGGACGGACAGGTTGATGAGCCCCGGACCATCGCCCGGATCGGCCCTAACGCAATCATCCGCGTCGCAGAGGCCTTGGCCGTCCGGCAAGGCTCGGCGGATCAGTGCTTCGCCGAAGCGGGCCTGGCCCATTATCTCGCGGCGTTGCCAACAGAGATGGTCGACGAGCGCGAAGTCATCGCGCTCCAGACCGCTTTGCGCGGACGTTTGGGTATCGCGGAGGCGTCGGCGGTATCAAGGGAGGCGGGCCTGCGCACCGGCGACTATCTCCTGGCGCATCGCATCCCGAAACCAGCCCAACGGTTGCTGCGGCTGCTTCCGCCGAGGCCTGCCGCGGCGGTCCTGCTCGGCGCTGTCGGAAAGCACGCCTGGACCTTTTCCGGCAGCGGCCAATTCAGTTTTGCAATCGGCCGTCCGGTGCGCGTGACCATCGCCGACTGCCCGATCTGCCGCGGGGCGGTTGCC
>JBATTL010000156.1:0-7331 GCA_049670525.1 Thiohalocapsa sp.
GCGACACCGCTTTCTATACCGAGAACAAAGACGACGGCGAGCGCGCGGTCGTGCTGGAGAATGGTAAGCGGTTCGATGGTCGTGCCGGAAGCTACGAATACAGCATCGCGGACTTTGCGCGGTATACCTATTTTCTCGAGGCTGATCCGGATGGTGGCGACCAGCGTCGTCGCCGTTCTGCGGTACCTTCAACCGAATTGATCGCGTCCGATGCATTGCGGGACAAGGCTGAACTTGGTCATCGCCTATCGGCGCCGCTGGCCATCCTATCGCTCGCGGTGTTGGCCATTCCGCTGACCACGCTTTCTCCCCGCCAACGTGGTGGTGGGCGACTTATCTTAGCCTTTCTCGCGTACTTCGCATTCTTCAATCTGCAACGCTTGGCGGAAAACTGGTTACAGTCCGGTGTAACGCCGGAGTGGCTGGGTATGCTCTGGTACCAGCTCTTGATCGTGTTGATGATCTACGCGGTATTGCTGCCAAACAGTTTTTGGTTGCGGAGGGTTCTCAAACGCTCTTCGTAAGTCCTTGGGCGTCGCGCGAAGAGCCAGCTTCATGCGAAGTGGATCCACGCGAAGGAGGAGGAGCAAGACGAGCCAATTTCAGCGGCATCCGTGCCGCGTTCGCCTGGGGAGTCGCCTGTCAGACCGAGTAGGGGCGGGGTTCGTCGACCGAGATGTCCAGCAGCTCCAACGGCAGGTCTTCACCCGCCCGCTCCGAGACTTCGGCGAATGCCGCGCGAAGCGCCGTGGCGATTGTCAGCGCCTGAACAACGTCGGTTTGGCTCGGCGTCGTTCCGCCAGCGGCGACTTGCTCGACAGCGCCGAGGATACGCTGCACAAGGAGAGCGACATGCTCGCCGTTGGTCGTGTCGGGCCGCAGCGGCATGTCAATGTCGATGCTGTTAGTGCGCAAGCGACGGTCAATTTGAAGGCAGTTCATGGTGGGTTCTCCTGATTGCTCTCTTGGGTTGCTGGGGCTCGTGCCAACGCTGGGCTCGCGTTGTTAGCTCATCGGTTCTACGTGTGGGCCCGGACGGGTCATTCCGCCTCGGGTGGTGGGGCTGAGTTCCCACCAGTGACATCGATGCCAGGCGCCGCAACGCGATGGATGCCGCGTTGGGTTTCTCGCTCGATTTTTCGCGCCAGTTCGCGGCTCACCCGTGAGCGAGTTCCTGGATCCAGATGCGGGTAGTAGCTCAGCACGCGTGCTGTCAATTCGGCGGTACTGAGGTCGCCGGCATGGCGAATCCCAATGCCGGTTGCGCGCGATTCCCGTCCGCGCGGCGCAACCGGATCCGGCTTCGCGGCAGCCTTGGCTGCACCCCCGCGGCCTCGTGACATCGGATATCGCGGCGTTTCAGTCGGCCCAGGGGCAGCGGGTGCATTGTGCAGCGGTCGCGACTACGCGTCACAGATCGCAACGCCGGTAAGTGCGGATGCCCGAGATCCAGCGATGAACAACACGAGGATTGAGGCGATTCCCAGTATGTTCGGCGAGATGTGCGGCGCTGACATCATGAACCTCCGCGGCACAGGTTCTGCCCGCTTTGATGCTGTTCAAAACTTGGTCGACGACAATTTGACACCACCTATCTGGGACGTTCTTGACCTGGTGTCATGTCGCGGCGTGAGCATGGAGGTTCGCCGCAACACTGTACCGGATCTGTCGAGATCCTGTCACATAACCTAGTGCTCCTGTCGAGTATTGTCAATGGGTCGTCTAGATATTAAGGTAGACATTAATTGTTCATGGGGGAGCCAGTGACCGACACGTCCACGCCAGATCCCGGCCAGACCTATCGCATTGGGGCTGTCGCACGTTTGACCGGCATACCACCGGATACATTGCGCGTGTGGGAGCGCCGCTACTCCGTCGTGACGCCATTCCGGTCCGACGCGGGCACTCGGCTGTACCGGGCGGCAGACGTGGGGCGGCTGACGCTGATCAAACGTCTGGTCGATAACGGCGACGCCATCAGCCACGTCGCGGCCCTATCGCTGGAGCAACTCCGTGATCGGGTCAAGGCTCTGAGGCCCCAAACGCGAATTGCCGACGCGAGACCTTGCCGGGTCGCCGTGTTGGGAACGACACTGCCGGCATTGCTGGAATCCGAAGGGGTTTCGTCGTCGAACGAAAACGAACCGGTGCACTTCGTTGGACTGTTCTCCAACGAGACGCAGTTCCGCGAGCAGGCCGCTCGGATCGGTTTGGACTTGGTTGTACTCGAGTTGCCGACGATCCATCCGGACCAGTTGCGGGAGATCTGTGATTTGCTCTCCCGTGCCGGCGCGGCGCGCGCTGTTGTGATCTACGATTTCGCGAGTCGCGCCGTAATCGAACGCCTGGAAGCCCAGCAGATCATGCCTAGGCGCGCACCCGTGAATGCAGCGGAGCTTCGGCGCATCTGCCTAGCGCTCCATGCCGTCGGCTCGGATTTGGCGACTCCTGCGGATATGCTTTCGGACCTGAGCCTGGGCGGCCCAATTGCGCCGCGGCGCTACGATAGCGTCACACTTTCGCGCATCGCGGCGGCGTCTCCCACGGTGCGATGCGAGTGTCCGCATCACCTCGTACAGCTCGTCTCCAGCCTGGTCGCGTTCGAAAAGTACAGTTTGGAGTGCGAGAACCGCAACGCGGACGATGCCGCGCTGCATGCATTTCTGCACGCTGCGACGGCACAAGCGAGGGCGACCATGGAGGCGGCATTGGCGCGGGTGGTCGAGGCCGAGGGCCTTGACGTCTGAGCAAGATTCGCAGTCGACAGCCGTCGCCAAAATGGGCCACCGCCCGCGCAATGCACTTCCGCCCGGTACAGCCCCGCGTTTGGCCCGCTGCTGGTAGACTTTCGATTTGCCTGATCCCGTGACACCAGTACGGCCATGATCTCCCTTCTAGACTACGGCGCCGGCAATGTGCGCAGCCTGCGTAATGCCATTAACCATTTGGGTTTTGAGCTCGTCGACATCGAGCGGCCTGATGATATCTTGACTGCGGAACGCCTGATTTTTCCGGGTGTTGGTGCGTTCGGCGCCGCGATGGATCGCCTGAACCGACTCAATTATGTCGAGCCCCTGAGGGACTACTTGGCCGCGGGTCGACCTTTTCTCGGCATCTGCATCGGTCTGCAAACGCTTTTTGAGGGCAGTGAGGAGTCCCCAGAGATTTCCGGATTAGGCGTCATTCCTGGGCTGGTGGAACGTTTCCCGGCGGGGACGCTCTCGGTGCCGCATATGGGTTGGAACGGCGTGCGAACGGTTCGTGATGCCCCGCTGCTGCGAGGTATGGAGTCCGACAAGTTCTACTTCGTCCACTCTTATCGGGTGCGACACAACGACAAGAACGCCGATTGGGTGCTCGCTGAGACCGATTACGGTTCGCCCTTCGTCAGCGCGGTGCAACGCGGCTTCGTTATGGCCGTGCAGTTCCACCCGGAGAAAAGCGGGCCTCGAGGGCTCGAAGTGCTTCGACGTTTCCTGTCCGGCGATGCCTTTGCCCCCTCCGATCGATCTGCAACGAAAGTCTCGGCCGGTATCGCGGCGAGCATCGCCCCTCCGCAGCACCACAACCCCACCCGTCTTGCGAAGCGCGTCATTGCCTGCCTGGACGTCCGGAGTAATGACAACGGCGATCTCGTCGTGACAAAGGGGGATCAATACGATGTGCGTGAGGCTGGCGAGGTGCGCAATCTGGGTAAACCGGTCGATCTAGCGAGGCGCTACTATCAAGAGGGCGCCGACGAAATCACCTTTTTGAACATCACCGCTTTCCGCGACTTTCCGCTGGCAGACCAGCCGATGTTGGAGGTACTGCGTCGCACCTCGGAGAATGTGTTCGTGCCCCTGACTATCGGCGGCGGAATCCGCGCCTTCACCGATGCCGACGGTCGCACCTACAGCGCACTTGACGTGGCCAGTGAGTATTTCCGTTCGGGTGCCGACAAGATATCCATCGGCTCAGACGCGGTGCATACGGTGGAGCGGCTGCGGGAGCGGGGTGTCCGTGACGGCAGTACGGCAATCGAGCAGATCGCTGAGTTGTATGGCAATCAGGCCGTGGTCATTTCGGTGGATCCACGTCGCGTCTACGTCAGCTCGCCGGAGGACACCGAGCGACAGGTGATCGAGACCGAAATCCCAGGCCCAAACGGTGAGCGTTGGTGCTGGTTCCAATGCACGGTTAAGGGTGGGCGCGAGGGCAGGGACGTTGACGCGGTCGAATTGGCTCGCGTCTGTGAGTCTCTGGGCGCCGGGGAAATCCTGCTCAATTCGATTGACCGCGATGGCACGGGGGTGGGTTTCGATCTGGAGTTGATCGCCGCGGTGCGCGCTGCCGTCAGCATCCCTGTCATCGCCTCAAGCGGCGCCGGTTCTCCAGAGCACTTCAGCGACGTGTTCGTCTCTACCGGCGTGGAGGCAGCCTTGGCGGCGGGCATCTTTCATCGCCGTGAGGTGCCAATCGAGGGTGTCAAGGCACGCCTGCAGGCAGGCGGTATCGAGATACGAGAGGTCGTCGGCGAGGGTTGATGCGCATGAATCGGTCGAGGGGTCGTCTCGCTGCCGCGGGGCAATCGGGCACTGTCAGGCGGCTCGCCCTGATGCTCCTCTGTGTGTGGCTGGCCGGCTGCGCGGGTCAGGGGAGACCGCGCCTGGACAATCCCGCGCCCGGCGATCTGCCGCCGGGTCTCGCTCGAGACGACCTGCTCACCGGAATCGCGGCCTGCCATTTGCGCCGGGTAGCGCAGAATGCGGACCGCGGCGCCACCGACGCCGTGGTGATCGCGGCGGTGGAGCGGTATGGATTCAGTGTTGATCAAATGATCGAACGTTCGAATGCGCTGTTGCGCTCTGCGACCAACCCAGCGGAGCGCGAGGAATTGCGCGACTTGGCGCGGGGCGCCTGCGATCAGCTTGCGGCTCTGACCGGTGTGTCGTCGAGTCTTGTCCGATTCGACGGCGCGGGCAGACTCGACAATACTTGGGTGAGCGTCAACGGTGAGATCGGCGATGGTTTCGCGGATGCTGTCATCACCAGGCTGCGTCGGGATAAGGCCGTAGGACTGCTCATCAACAGCCCCGGAGGCTCTCTGTTCGAGGCGCGGCGCTTGGGGCGCTACCTGCGCGCCAATGGCCTGCGGGTTGGTGTCGATGGTCTCTGTACGTCCGCCTGCGTCGATGTGTTTGCCGGTGGCATCGAGCGCTATGTGACCGGCGATGCAAAGCTCGGGATCCATCAGAGCAAGGTACCGAAGCACCTCAGCAGTCACGAGGGCGGTCAGCTTTCGGTGGTGGCCGCCGCACTCTATTTGCGCGAAATGGGTATTGATGACGGAGTCGCTTTGGCCGCGGCCGCGGTGCCCAACAACAGCATGTACTGGATCCCGGTTTCTGAGGCACTGAAGACCGGGCTGGCGACGAAGTTGGTCGCACAACTCTGAACCAATGATGCTGGTCCAAGGCTGTTGACCTGCGTTGGTGCAGTGGGTCTTGTCGCTCGCTCGGTCGTTCAATTCAACGCGCGGACGCGTAACTCCAAGTCGCTGTTCTCGCTGCCGGCCATGTTGCTGCGCGAACCCAGGCCATTTTCTTGGCGCTCAGCGCTGCTGCGACTACCGCCAAAGGGTATCCACTCGCCAAGCAGACCCGTGAGCTGAGTCTCGACGGCGCCGGTCATGATGTCGCCACCCCGCCCAAAGCTCGCACCACGGCTGGTGACATCGATGATGACCCGGTCCCCGCTGATACGTGGGCGGACATAGAACCCGCTCTCGGCGCTGACGTAGTCCGTACCCTGCCGACTGTACTGACCGTCTGGGCCAATGAACAGCTCGCGATAGCCGATCGGCCGCTCGCTGCCGACGCTAATGAAGGCCTGTCCGCCGTCCATGACCCGTACTTGTTGCAACAAGTCGCGGCTGCCGGTCTCATGATCGGCGCCCGCCCGTATACCGGTTTGCTGTCCGCCGCCGATACGAACACGTCCCTGCGATCCAATGGCCTCGTTGACCGTTATCGCTGCCGAGCCGCCCCTATGCTTGGCGGTAGATCGACTTCGGACCTCGACCAACAGATTCCGAGCGGGGCTATCGAGCCTCTCCAGGGCGGTGCGGATGTCGCTGAGGCGCTGCGGAGATGCCCGCACGAACAGGCTTGCATTCGCGCCGGTGACGACTCCGTCAGAACCCGCCAGGGGTTGCAGCAATGGGACTACCTCTTCGGGAAGTCGGTGCTGGAGGTCGATGATCGTCAGCGGGTAGTCGGCGGACCCGATGACGGGTAGCACGAAAAGACAGATCAGGGACCCGAACAGAAGCCACGGCCGCCGCGCGTTGCAGCCGCGACGCGGTCCGGTGTCAGGTCTAGTTGGTGGTTGCATCTTGAGCGAATCGGGTGGGTTTGAAGGTTTGGGTCGGTTCGTCTTGTTGTTGCCGTGGGGGCGCAAGCTCAGATATTCAGGCGCCGCAGGCCCGCATGCGTGGTCGCCTGTTCCCAGATCCTGTCAAAGCTTTGCTGCAATCGTCGCACCGATGCCGTGTCGTTAAAGTCGGCCAGCGAGGTCTCCGGCGCCGCGAGGCGGCGAAGGCAGTAACCGCTATCGTCCGCCAGCAAAAAATGATCGCAACTATCGACAACTTCGTCTGGAATGGCACGAATCTGCACGGCGGATGCCAGTTTTCGGCTCAACTCGATGAGCCGGTGGCCGCGGCGTATTGCCGGATCGGCGTCAGCCAGGAGGATTCGCACCGGCAATCGGGCCGGTCGGTCGATGGCTAGACGCCTGACCTGCTCCAAGAATACCGCCCGGTCGTACAGGGTCGGCTCCAGGTCTGGTGTCACCACGTGTAGCTCTCGGCGCGCCTGTGCGACCAGGGTTGCTACCGTCTGTTGCAGCCGGTGCGGCTCTTCAAGCCTGAATCGGCCGCCGGTCTGACCGAGGATCCTGTCGCTGTCGCCACCTTTCGGTAGTCGTTTCGGCGTGTCAAGTACCATGCGTTGGTGGGGGATGCCGGCCTCCTCGAAGACCTCGCCCTCGGCCTTGAAGCCCAGTGCGCGATAGAAAGGTACCGCCGCGGTTTGAGCGTGCATGAACGGCGTTGGGTAGCGCGTTGCCGAGGCGATCTTCAGCAGCTCCATCAATAGCCTAGTTCCGACACCCTGGTCGCGCCATTCCGACAGCACGGCCATACGCCCGATCTGGCCCGAGGCCAGCAGGCGAGCGGTGCCGATCGCCACACCAGGCCCGGATTCGGCGACTAGGTGGATTGCGTCGCCATCGGCGCCGTCCCATTCCAGTTGCTCCGGGACCAGTTGCTCGCGCACGAACACGGCGCG
>JBATTL010000157.1:0-2507 GCA_049670525.1 Thiohalocapsa sp.
CCCTACTACTGTGCCAGGCACGCTCTACCAGTCGACGCAGCGCTGCCGGGAGGGGTTCCAGCATGCGAGCGGCCGATGTACCGATGCCTTCCGCAATCCTGTCCCCGGCATAACCGACAACGCGGGACCCACCATCATGCTGCTGCTCGATCAAGGCGGCACGAGCCGGTTTGAAGATCGAGCGGATACATTCTAGAAACGCGTTGGACAGCTCCGCTGGCTCGTCATGAGCGGTGATGTCCTGCACCGTCTCCCACCTCAGCAGCATATTGCGGTAGTCCTTGCGCGCATCGGCCGTAAAGATGCCGGACAGGCGATCATGTGCATCCATCGAGCCGGTCATCGCATCCTTGCCCCAAACCATAGCCCGAGAGCCGCCCGCTACCTTCGACGCTTTGAGCGCGCACCAGGCGCGCTGAACCACCTCACCATCGTCCAAGTCGTCATCGCGCTCATTGGGATGTACACAACAGACACCGCCGCTGAACTTGAGGCGCAGCGTGCCGCCAAGATAGCCTCGCGAGGACATGTCCGATCGCAGCTCTTCGGCCCCACGCAAGACCCCGCGCGCATCGTCAAAATGACCGAATACCGCAAACACCGCGCTGCCGAAATGATAAGCCGACCGCCATGGACCGCATTGCTCGCGCAACTGCAAGCCGATCTCGCGCAGCGCCCGGTCGCCGCCGCCGCGCCCTAGGCGTTCATTCACCAGCTCGAACTCGTCCGGATTGATCAACAGCAGCGCCCAAACACCATCGCCGTCGGCACTGAGCGTGCGCGCGACGGCGGCATTGAACTCCGATCGGCGCGCTAGGCCGGTAATCGGGTCCTTCAGCGCGTTTTCCAGTGCGCACAGCTGCTGGGCCATCTGCGCACCAGCGCCGATCACATCAACCAGCGTCCCAGGGGTTTGCTCGAGGACGCGAATCGTGTCCTGACCACAAACCGCTGAGGAACCGTCCATTGCCTCTGCCGAATCACTGCAGCAGAGTCCGATCCAGAGGTTGCCCACGGCGGCCGAAGACTCGACCCGTTGCGCGGAGGCGCGACCGACCGCGGCCACCGGGCTGCAACCATCCGACCGCGGCACGCGAAACAGACGCGTCCCCTCGGTTTCTAGGTAGCCGGAATAGACGCCTCGACGCAATAGCCGCAATCGATCCGGCGATCCGCCCGCACAGATGTCGGCAACGATGGCCCTCGCACGGCTTTCAGTCGTTTCGGCGACCGGTCCTTCGGCGACCGAGGTGGCAACAAAGAAAGGATCACTCGCGAACGGTTCGCACAACTGCACAAGGAGCCAGCCAGCGTCGATGCCCGCGCAGCGAAGCACGCCCTTGAGGTAATCGCGTAGCGCCCCGGCGACGTCATCGGCGGGAGCCGCCATCGGCAGCGGCGAAAGGTCGCCCGCCCGTGATGAGCAAAGTGAGGTGGTGTCCTCTGTCAAGACAGCTCCCATCCGCAAACAAGAACTGATATCTTGCTGTTGAAAATCCTTACAATCCGTCGTGAATAAGCTCGTCGGCGGTCAGTGTGGCAATCGGTAGGCGGCCCGCGGGGTTGTTCGTCGGGTCGTCCGCAGATCCGTCGATCAGCCTACTCACGACACTGCTAATGCGGATCAGCCAGTTACGCGGCCGATGCAAGTTGTGCCTAACCTCGGGCGAACACCTCTGGCAACGTCTCCAACGCTGGCTTCTTCCAGCTGTGGATGCGGCTGACAGGAACCTCGTACCCGGAGGCCAACTCGCTGGCTGCCTTCTGCAGCTTAGATCGCGGCCAACGCGACCCGCGCCTTGCGCTCTTTGTGGTACCTCGTGCGCGTCACATTCGCCCCATTCACCCTGTCACTACACTAACCCAAGGGGCTGTCTCAATTCCGGGGGCCAGGTCTCAATTCCGAGCCCAGAACCCCGATTAGTTCAAGGATCGATTCGGACTATTCGGGAACTGGCTGATTTCGTTCAGGCATCATCCACACGGAGTTAGGGCGCCGCGAGCAATTCAAGCCACGCAAGAGCCTGCGGACGCTCGCCGGAATAGCCTGCCGCCTCGGTAAAAGCGCGTCGCGCGGCATCCCGACGACCGAGCCGGTGGTGGGCCAATCCCTGGAGCAGATGCAGTTTGCCTGGGGATTGCGCGCCAGGCTCCGCGATCAGCGCGGCCGAGGCCGCGGCGATGACCCGCGGCCAATCGTCAAGCATCGCGGCCAACTCGGCCCGGCGCGTCAGGAGTTCGGCGGTTAAGGCCCTATCGTTTGATACCCGGCTGGCCTCAGCCAGAGCCAGGGCCTGCTCGATGGCATCGAGCGCGAGCAATGGCTCCTGGGCCCGCATCCAGAGATCGCCGAGCCGACGCCAATTCACCGCCGTAGCCTCGACAAGCCCGGCGGACAAGGCCTGTTGCAGACGTTCCGCAGCCGGCCGAGGCTGACCAGCGCGGTCCAGCAGCGCCGCCAGGGTCAAGGCATTGGTCCCAGGCAGCGCGGTATCGGCGTGCTCGGC
>JBATTL010000158.1:0-8131 GCA_049670525.1 Thiohalocapsa sp.
TCTCAAAAACGACCGTTGGCCGGTCAAGCACGCGTGCACGTTGCCCTGCCTCCTTGACCGGCCACTGCATCACCTCGAATACCCTCGGCACCAAGGCGCCAAACACCACCAAGGTCTGGATGACACCGGCTAACACCAATCGCTGCCAGAGAGCCAGACGCGTCGTCAGCATCAAACCGATGAGCCCCAGCAGTCCGCCCCAAGTGGCGAGCCGATAATTCCAGTCCAGCGCCTCGGTGCCCGTGGCAAACATGGCCTGCTCGTGCAGCCTGTCGGCCTGGGCCTCTAGCAGTCCAATCGCATCCGGTAGCGCCACCAGCAGAGCCATGAACACCAGCGGCGGCACGAACGCCAGCCAGCGGTTTCGCAACAGAGCGCGATGGCGCGCCATCAAAATGAACAAAGGCGTGATGCCATAGACCAGATAGTGGGGCAGCTTGGTATCCGAAAACGAGAAGACCGTGAACACCGTGACGAACCAAAGCAACATGAAGCGGTCCAGCGGATCGTTCCAGAGCGTCTTGGCGGCGGGCAGGAGGCGCAGAAACCAGCCGGAAAAAGGCAGCAGCACCAACGGCAAGATCACGAAGTAATAGCCAGGAAAACCGCCATGGCCGTGCTTAACACCCCCATAGCGCCCGACGTTGTGCTCGAGGAAGAAGCTGCGGAAAAAGCCCGGCCCGTCGTCAACGAAGATCGCCAGGTACCAGGGGCCGGCGACGGCGATAAAGACCAGCCAGCCGAGCGGCGCAACCAGGGCGCGGACCCAGCGACGAAGGTCCTTGAACGACGCGAAGTACAGCAAGCTGACCAGCAGCGGGAAGAACACCGCCACCGGGCCCTTGGTCAGGAAACCGAGCCCGAGCCAGAGATAGACGCGCAACAACGTCGCCCGCGTCGGCGAGAGGCGCCAGCGGTAGATGTCGAAAAAGGCCAGCGCGATGAACAGATTCAGCACTGCATCGGCCACCGCGGCCTTACCGATGATGGCGACTTGCAATCCCAGTGCCATGATAAGACCGGCGACCGTGGCAGTATCTGCATCGAGGCGTTGACGCGCGAACAGCCATAGCGCCAGTAACCACAGCGTTGCGGCAATGGCAGAGGGCAGTCGCAGCGCGAACTCGGTCAGGCCCAGGGCCTTGACCGACAGCGCCTGCAACCAGTAGATCAGTGCCGGCTTGTCGTAGCGGGGCTCGCCATCCTTGTGCGGCGTGATGAAATTGCCACTTGCAAGCATCTCGCGCGTGGCCTCGGTGAAGGCGCCCTCATCCAGGTCGTAAAGCGGTACTGCACCGAGTTGCCAAAAAAAGGCGAGCCAGACCACCGCGACCAGGAACCAGGGCGAGGTCAACAGACTGGACCATTCCGACCCCTTTCGGTCCATCATGCGGGTTGCTTCCAGCCTGCCCTGGCCGGATCGGACTGCCAGCAAATGCAATGGTGGGTGCGCTCACCGGACGCAAACAGCGTGCGTGACATGACCTCCGCCAACACGCCGGTCGTCAAGAACTGAACCCCCGCAAGCAGGCAGAGGACTGCAACAAAGAGCAGCGGCCGCTGACCGATGTCGTCACCGATCACGAACTTAACGACCATCAGCCAACTCATCATTAGAGCGCCAAACAGGCCCACCACCAGTCCGACGGAGCCGAAGAAGTGACCAGGCCGTGCGCCAAAGCGCAGGAAATAGAACGCCGCGAGCAGGTCCAAGAGCACGCGAAAAGTACGCGAGATGCCGTACTTCGAAGCGCCAAACTGCCGTGCGCGGTGTGTCACGATGGTCTCACCCATACGTTCCGGCGAAGTCACTCCGGCCACCCAGATCGGGATGAATCGATGCATCTCACCGAAAAGGCGGACCTCTTTGATGACCTCGGCACGATAGACCTTCAGGCTGCAACCGTAGTCGTGGAGTTTGACGCCCGTCACCCGGCCGATCAGCCGGTTCGCGATGCGTGACGGGATCTTACGCATCATCAGGTCGTCTTTGCGGTCGCGGCGCCAGCCCTGCAACAGATCTAGATCGCGTTCAAATAGCTCGTCGACCATCCCTGGGATATCGGCAGAATCGTTTTGCAGGTCGCCATCCAGCGTCGCGATGAGCGCACCGCGGGCCGCATCGAAGCCCGCCTGCATCGCGGCAGTCTGGCCGAAATTGCGACGAAAGCGGATCACGCGCACATGCGGGCCATAGCGATCGGCTTCGCGAACCAGCCGGGCGCCCGTGCCATCGCTGCTACCGTCGTCCACCAGTATCAGTTCCCAAACGTGCCGGTAGCCCGTCAAACCCGCATGCACCTGGGCCATCAAAGCCTCCACGTTGTCCACTTCCTGGTACATCGGGATCACGATGGACAGGCTGCGGGCGTCGCGGGCCGGTGGCGACGGGCCATCCACGGAGCAGGGGACGATCTCTGACATGACGGTAGCTAACGGCGTTCGAACAGACGCCGGCGTCCACGGGGCACGAACAAACCTCGATGCCTCGGTCCCTTGAGGAACGTGCCGTGAATCGCTGGCGTACCTGTGGTCGGTGGCCTCAGAGGATCCGGACCGATTCGTCGGTCCTAGCTGGTGTGATAGCCCTGAATACGCGCAATCTCGTCACGCGAGCCGAGGATCACGGGCACACGTTGATGCAGGGAGTCCGGCTGCAGATCCATGATGCGATGTGGACCAGTCACGGAACCACCATCAGCCTGCTCGACGATGAAAGACATCGGGTTGGCCTCGTACAGGAGCCGCAGCTTTCCGCCCAGTCCCTTGTCCTGCATCTTCGAATCCATCGGGTACATGAACACACCGCCGCGGGTCAGAATCCGATGCACCTCGGCCACCATGGACGCGATCCAGCGCATATTGAAATCTTTGCCCCGCGGGCCTTCCTTTCCGGCCAGACACTCGTCCACGTAGCGCCTCACCGGCTCTTCCCAAAAACGCATATTGGACGCATTGATCGCGAATTCTTGTGTCTCTGCCGGAATGGACATTGCCGGATGGGTCAGGATGAACTCGCCGATGTTCTGATCCAGCGTGAAACCATTAACCCCCTTACCGGTGGTCAGCACCATCATCGTTGAAGGCCCATAAAGCGCGTACCCGGCCGCCACCTGCTGCGTACCCGCCTGCAGGAAATCGCGCACCGTCGGCTCCTCAATACCGCCGGGGCAACGAAGGATCGAGAAGATGGTGCCCACTGAGACGTTGACGTCGATGTTCGACGAGCCGTCAAGCGGGTCGAACGTGATCAGGTACTTGCCGCGCGGATACTCGCTGGGGATGTGATAGACGTCGTCCATTTCCTCGGAGGCCATCGCCGCGAGATGGCCCGCCCACTCGTTGCATTGGATGAACATCTCGTTCGACAGGATGTCCAGTTTTTTCTGGGTTTCGCCCTGGACATTCTCGCTCCCGGCGCTGCCAAGCGCACCAATGAGCGCGCCATGGTTCACCTGGTTCGAGATCATCTTGCAAGCTGTGACGATATCGTTCAGAAGTGCGGTGAATTCGCCGGTAGCGCCAGGGGCGCGTCGCTGCTCTTCACTGAAGAACTGCGTAATCGTGGTGCCGTGATCCATGGATCGACCTCTTTGGTGTGAGTCCCTGCCTGCCACCGACACCGCTGAGAGCGGCTCCGAGACCCAGGCGTCGGGCGCTTGAAAATAGTGGGTTCGAAAACGGGAATGCCGCCGGACAGTATAAGGGCTCAAACGCCGGTGTTCGACTTGGTGTCGCAATTCCCGCCCACGGCCTGATAGACCGGTCGCATTGAGCGGCACGGACGCGGTCACTCATGTCTGCCCGCATCACGCAGCTAATTTCAGACTGGTCGAAAAACCGGACCCTTTCCGCCGCTACTCCTGCTGGAGATGTCCAACCAGAATGCGTAGTATGAGCGCACTTTTTTGTGCCCTGCCGCGTGAAAATTCTGACGGATCCGACGCCGTTTCAATACGGGCGCCGCGGGAGGGTGTTGGAGCCAACACGGGGAGTGCGCTCAATGGCCGATCAACTACAAGCAAGTCAGGCATTACTCTATAAGCTGAAGCGTCTTACGACATCGCTCTTGCCCATCGACGAAGGCCGCCGTGGCGATTGCAACCGCTGCGGGGAGTGCTGCAAGCTCCCCTTCCCTTGTCCCTTTCTGCGGTTCGACGAGCAGGGCCTGAGCAGTTGCGCCGTCTACCACGCACGCCCGCCAAGCTGCCGCAAGTATCCGCGCGTTGCGTCGGAAAACGTCACCCAGGAGACCTGCGGCTACTATTTCGTCAACGTCGAAGACATCGGCTTGAGCCCACAGACCGAGCAGGCCGGGGGCTAGACCTCATCGCACGCCAACTCACCGGCACATTCCAGACCAAATCCAAATTCCGACTCTGATGTCGGCATCCGGAGCCACTGGCAAACCGCTATGGACGCCGGACCCCGATCGGGCGATTGGTTGCAGTATGGCCGCATTCACGGCCATCGCCGCAACCGAGACTGGCAACGACTTCGACGACTATGCAGCGTTGCATCGCTGGTCCGTCGAGCAGCCAGACCAATTTTGGCCCCTCGTCTGGCGTTTTTGCGAGATCCGCTCATCCGCCCCATGGACCCGCGTGATCGACGACCCACACGCAATGCCCGGTGCACGCTGGTTCAGCGGAGCGCGTTTGAACTTCGCGCAAAATCTGCTTCGATTCCTGGAGGAACGCCCCGAAGCGCCCGCGCTGATCTTTCGCGGCGAAAACGGAGAGCGTTTGGTGCTGAACCTCGGCGAATTGGGCGCACAGGTCGCCGCGCTGACGGCTTGGTTGCGGGAGGCTGGCGTCCAACCCGGCGATCGCGTCGCCGCGCTGATGCCCAATCGTCCGGAGACCATCGTCGCCCTGTTGGCGACGGCGAGTATCGGGGCGCTCTGGTCATCGGCGTCACCGGATTTCGGTGTCGACGGCGTCATCGACCGTTTCGGGCAGATCGAGCCGAAGGTGCTGATCGGCATCGACGGCTATCACTATGCCGGCAAACGCATCGATATCCGCGACAAGCTCACTCAGGTCTCCGCCCGGCTACCGACGCGGGAACAGGTTCTAGTCGTGCCCTGGTTATTCGCGGACATCCCATTCTGCGGGACGGAGACGACGCCTTGGCCGGACATGCTCAAGCGACACCAGGGGGCGCCGCTGGTATTCGCTCAATTTCCCTTCGATCATCCCCTTTACATCCTCTTTTCATCTGGAACCACGGGCCGACCCAAGTGCATCCTCCATGGCGCCGGGGGCACACTACTCCAGCACCTGAAAGAGCTGGTGCTGCACACCGATCTCGGCCTGGGCGACAGGCTGTTCTATTTCGCCACCTGCGGTTGGATGATGTGGAACTGGATGGTCAGCGGACTTGCGGCAGGCGCGACGCTGGTGCTGTTCGACGGCTCACCCTTTCATCCCGGCCCTGACGTCTTATGGAACATGGCCGAGCAGGAACGCGTGTCGGTCTTCGGGACTAGCGCCAAGTACATCAGCGCGCTACAGAAGGCAGGCATGGAACCGGCGCGGAGTCAGGATTTGAGCGCGCTGCGGGCGCTACTTTCCACTGGCTCGCCGCTGGCACCGGAGTCCTTCGACTACGCTTACGGCAGCATCAAGGCTGACCTGCAACTCGCGTCCATCTCAGGCGGCACCGACATCGCGTCTTGCTTTGCGCTCGGAAACCCGATGCTTCCGGTACATCGGGGCGAGTTGCAATGTCGCGGCCTCGGGCTCGCGGTCGAGGTCTTCGACGACACGGGGCAAGCGGTCACCGGCAAGCGCGGCGAACTGGTCTGCACCAAGCCTTTCCCCTGCATGCCGCTGCGCTTCTGGGATGATCCCGACGGTACCCGCTACCGGGCGGCGTACTTCGAACGTTTCCCAGGAGTCTGGACCCATGGCGACTTCGCCGAGTTGACACAGAACGGCGGACTCATCATCCACGGACGCTCCGACGCGGTGCTGAACCCCGGCGGTGTGCGTATCGGTACCGCGGAGCTGTACCGCGTCGTCGAGGCGATGGGCCAAGTGACCGAGTGCCTGGCCATCGGGCAGAAGTACGAGGGCGATGAACGTATTCTGCTGTTCGTGGTGCTGCGGCCGGGCCAGACCCTGGACGACTCGTTGCGCTCGATGATCCGCAGCCGCGTGCGCGAGCGCCTCACGCCGCGGCATGT
Organism: Thiohalocapsa sp.; assembly: GCA_049670525.1. GTDB lineage: Bacteria > Pseudomonadota > Gammaproteobacteria > Chromatiales > Chromatiaceae > Thiohalocapsa. Next base: position 6,191 of record JBATTL010000158.1, read on the forward strand.
GCCGGCCAAGTTGTTTCAGGTCCCCGAGATTCCGCGCACCCGCAGCGGAAAGATTGTTGAGCTCGCGGTCCGCGACCTGATCCACGGCCGCGAGGTCGGCAACCGCGAGGCGCTCGCGAACCCCTGGGCGTTGGACCTGTTCTCGACATTGCCAGGTCTGCACGCGGACTGAGCGACGACGACCCGCGTCCGGGTCGGGTTGGACAAAACGCCCCAGGTGGATGACCTGCGAACAGCAGGTTCGTCGTCACCAACGCGGCCAGACCGCCGCGAGCGGTTCGGTCTGAACGCCAAGTCTGCCGACGGCGGCCAACATCGGCAGCGGGTCTGGTGTGATTCCGATCAGAACATAGAGCAGACCCACCAGCACCAGGGATGCCGGCCAGGCCTTGATGCTCAGAGGCTTTAGCGCTGTCCCGAAGGAACGCTTGACGCGCCGGTCAAAGAGGTCGACGCTCGCGGCCTCATCTAAGATCAGGTGGGTCAGGTAACCGAGCAGCGTAAAACCGCCCACGAGCCACGAGAGCATCGGCGTCCGCCCCAGCATCAGATCGGCAGCGGTGGCCGCGACCAGTGCGATCACGAGCGCCATCAAGAGCGTGTGCCATATGCCCCGGTGCACCGTGAACCGGGCAAAGAGTATCCGCACCGGATAACGCACCATGAGCCAGATGGTGCCCCAGATCAATACCAGGTCCACGACCTTGAGCCGGTCGGCGAAGCTGAAGGCGACCAGAAAACCGATCACGATACCGGCCAGATCGAACACGCCGCGAATGGGCTTGGAGTCGTCGGCGTCGATGTCCGGCAGCAGGCTGGCCGCAACGCCGACGACGAACAGTGCCTGCGTCTCGCCAGCATCGCTGAGGCCCTGACCGAAGCTCGTGAAAGCACCGGCGCTCGAGACGACGGCGCCGCCGATCAGGTGGGTCTTGAAATTGGCCATGCGCAGGGGCGTTTGGGAAACTGGCCCCAAGGATAGCCGATCAGTCGTCGTAAAGCTCAGGCCCCCACCCCAGTTCTTTCGCACGCAACACCGCGGCATCGTAGATGCGGCGGTGGCGCTCGCGCAGGTCATCCGGCAACTTCGAGGCCATATGCCCGTAAGGGTGCCAAGCGTCCGTGACCCGATCATAAAGTAGCTGGATCTGCGCGACGCTCCATCCGACGCAGGTCTGATCCTCGGGGATCAATCCGAATACCTGGGCGTCGCGGATGATATGGCCGGTTGGCGTCATGCCACCGTATCCGTCCGCGTCGAGCCCGACGTAGGTCTTCTGAGTAGCCATGATGGGTCCGTTGACTCGAAGTAAACTCCGATTGTCGTCGACGCGGCCCCAGCTGCACAATGCCAAAGACAGCGACAAACAGGACGAGCGAAAACTGCGCCCAGGAGTCCGGGGTCTCAACCCCGGCAGTGTCCAATCGGGTTTCGCTGTCGATCGGCCTGAGCCCCAACAACACGCAAACCCGGCACCATCCGCCGGCGCGGACACCAACAGCGGCAATCTTACAGCTCAGATGCAGGACACCATCGTCGACCTGATCCGTCACGGCGAGCCCGTGGGCGGACCCATGCTTCGCGGCAACGGCTGCGATCACCGACTGAGTCATCTCGGCTGGCAGCAAATGCGCGCGGCAGTCGGCGACGCCGAGCCCTGGGATCAAATCATCTCGTCACCGATGGCACGCTGCCGCGAGTTTGCGCTCGAGCTTGCGGTGCGCCACCGACTGCCGCTGGCGGTGGAGCCACAATTGCGCGAGATCGGCATGGGCACCTGGGAAGGCCGCCGCCGGGCCGAGATCGCCGCCACCGAGCCCGATGCCTATGCCGCCTTTCTACAGGACCCTATCGCCAACCGCCCGCCCGGCGGCGAGCGCCTCGAGGCGCTACGTGCGCGTATCGGCGCCGTCTATGATCGGCAGGTCGCGGCCTGGCCC
>JBATTL010000159.1:0-3576 GCA_049670525.1 Thiohalocapsa sp.
GGATCAAGTAGCCCCGTGTCGCAATCCCGCCATAGTCCTCGTCGCGCGGTCCCGAATTCAGAACGACGAAGACGAATGCTGCGGCAACGAATGCCATGCCAAGGAGAGTCACCCAGAGGATACTGAGTTGCATCGTTGTGGTCTGGCCGATGAATTGTTGAGGGGACGAGCGGCTGCGCCGAGAGGCCGGCCTCTGCGGCTCAGGTCAGGGGGCATCAGGCTTGCCTGCGATCAGGCGAGCCGCGGTCAAGCCGGCTTAGCCGCTAAGAGTGGGGTCAGTCTAGCCGATTAGATGCATCAAAAATACATTTTTTATGGTGCGCCTTTGGCTTAACGGGCGCGGCCAATTGCGGGTCGAGCAGGGAACCATGGCACTCGACGTCCGCGGCAACCCAGACCGGAGATCCAGAAGTCAAGTTGCTTCGCAAGGAGATTCCGTTGATGCTGGCCCTCGACCTGGCTGTGGCGCCACACTGGTAGTGCCACCCAATCTCGCAACTAGCGGCCGCGCATCCCAGGCTCTTTTCAACGCTCGCCACGCTCGTCAGTGCATTGCACGACTCGCAACGGCTCAACATACCGGAGTTCTCGCTGGCGCCCTTTACCCTGCTTGGCGTTGCCCTTTCGATCTTTCTTGGTTTTCGCAACAACGCCGCCCATGTCCGCTGGTGGGAAGCGCGTAAGCAATGGGGGAAATGGTGAGCGAAATCCGCAGCCTGGCACGCTCCAGTAAAACCCTGCTGAATCTCGATGCGGAGCATTCTGCAGTGGGTCAGCTACGCCATGATCTACTATGCTGGTGCGCCGCACATTGCCACGCCTTACGTGGCAGTCTGCGTGGAGAAGAGTAAGAGTGCGCCGACGATCTGACTCGCTGGCTGAATGAAGAAGACGTCAAGCAGATGCTGCGCCATCAAAACCCGGCGGATTACTGCTTGCGTCACGCCGGACAGATTATCGGCGAGCTGTATCGTCAAGAGCACATTAATGCGATTGGCGTGCGCATTCTTGATGAGCACCTGACCCGGCTGGCCGGCGTACAAGCCGCAAGCGAACGCATTGCCACTACACGTTTGCCGTTTGCGTACGCACTGCTGACCCACCGCACCGCGTATCTGTACTGCTATCTATTACCCTTCGGCTTGGTGCCAGCGCTAGGCTGGTATTCCACATTATTCACGACGATGGTTGCCTACACCTTTTTTGGGTTAGACGTTCTCTCCGAAGAATTAGACGTTCTCTCCGAAGAAATGGAAGAGCCTTTCGGTCGCGCGTCCAACGACTTACCGCTGGACGCCCTATGTCGCGTTAACGAAATATCGCTGGCCGAATTCATGGGCGAAATACCACCGCCCTTATTGAAGCCGGTGAAACATGTGCTGCAGTAACTTGCAATTTGGAGGTATCTTGCGCCAGTGGTGTCACCAGAAGATACGGGCCTGAATCCGGGACCATTAAGCCGAAGAGCTGCGCCAGGAACTGCTACGCCTAGAGTGCCGTTAAGCCCAGTGTCGCGTGCTTTGGCCGCCTCCGCGGGCCTTCATCTAACCATCCCATCTGGGGGTGATCGCTGATTCATCGCGTGTGGACCCCATGCTGTTGGGCGACCTGCGCCGAAGCATGGGACCAAAGCCAACCGCGGATCATGCCATCAGCTTCTTGCCGTGCGTTTGGACGGCGCCCAGGTAGTCGAGCAGTAGGCTCTGTGGCCGGTCGGATGCGACCAGCGGTGCATAGGGCAGGATGGCCCCGGTCCAGCCCTCGGTGTGCCAGTAGGCGCCCTCCGGTAGGCCAATGTCTGTCCAGCCATTCGGGGCCGGATAGGCGGTTGCGTAGAAATAGGCATCGGGAATCGAACCGTCTCCGGTCACGAAACCGAAGTTGATCTGTTCGTCGGCGCTCTCCGCGTCGGCCGGATCGATGCCGGGTACCAGTCGGCCGGAGAACCAGTTCATCGCCAGATCCATGTGGTGGGGGAAAAGCTGCACTGGGCTGGTTTCCTCGCGCAGACCGCCCTTGAAGGTCTTGAACGCCGTGTCCAGCCAGTTGAGGACCAGGCGGTAGCGACTCGCCGCGTCGATGTCGTATGCGAGCGTATCGTCGCTATCGAATCCAGCACAGAACGCCGGATCCAGGTCGATGCCGGCCGCGGACAGCCTGGAGCCGATCTGGCTGCACAGTCCGGCCGCGCTCTGTCCATGGAGCGGCAACGATAGGCGCCAACCGTCGCTGCTCTCGATGACCAGCGCATGAGCGGCAAGATCGAGTGCCAGTTCCAGACACTGCCCTGGGTACTGCCCTGCGATCGGGAACGGCGTCGTGGTCAAACCCCGCGCCGACACATAGAGCGTGATGTGCCACCAATGTTTCGATCTGGGGCTATGGGTACCCCGTATCCCCCCAATGATGCGCGCAAACTGGTGAAGCGTGTCACGCGTCGGTCGCCATTCCGCCAGTCGTAGCTCGGGCAGTTTCCTTTTCATGGGGTTCGCCTCTCCTGTGGTTACTCGGTGTTTCGATCTGAATCATCAGGCTGATCTTCGGCATTCCCGCGACAGCCCGATGTTCGGAAGAAGGATCGCCCCTGCGCCTTTGGCAACGCTTCAACCTGCTGGCGCACAACATGCGCACCAGCGTCAGACTGAGCAGGGCATAAGCGATCATGTCCAGGCCCACCTGGTCCCGCACCGGGCCCCACACCTGGGGCAGCAGCGTGGCGCCGAACAGAAAGAAGATGATCAGATTCTGTAGCTGCCCCTGCAACTCGTTGAATTCATAGATCTCTTCGTTGACCTGCTTGAAGCTGTTGCCGCCAACCAACTCGGCGCTCAGGTAGGCGATTCGGTGCACGTCGCTTTTGTCGATCGACACGTCGATCAGACCGAGCCCGATGGGGCTTAGCAACAGCCTCATCCCGGCGAACACCACTGAGTTCCTCCGCGAGGGTGATAACAGGTTCCATCTGGAAGCGTGCACCGTGGCCGACTACGATCACCGACCGCTTGCTGGCGCGCAGTAGCTCGACCGCGGCCTGCAAGGCGTCCGTCGACGGGCTAATGGCGTGCGAGGGCGGGCGGCCTTCGGGGCTGCCGGCGGGTGCTGTGTCGGCCAGCGCCCGTTTGGGTACCTCATCGGGGACGATCAGATGGGAGACGCTGCGAACAAGAATGGCGCTCTTGCAGGCCAAGTTCACCAACTTGGCGTGACGGCTGTTGTGAAAGGCGGTCTGGGACCCTCGTGGCGGATGCCGTAGTAGCTCAAACGCCCCGCCTGCTCCTGAATGCGCGGCGCATCGGCCAGGCCCAGATTGGAATGGCCGACCATACCGAAGATCTGCCGCACACTCCAGTTGGTCAGCGTCTCCATCATCAGGTCCCCTGCCGTGCCGATGTGAGTCTGCTCAGGCGATAGGCCAACGTGGACGCCGTCGTCCCGAATCTCCATCGGGAAGGTCTCGACCCCATCATCGAATCCGGGTGCCCGACCGGTAATCGGGTCGTAGTCCCAACCGTGCCAGGGGCAGCGCAGCAGACCGTGCTCGATCGATCCCTCGCCCAACGGCCCGCCCTGATGGGG
>JBATTL010000160.1:0-6185 GCA_049670525.1 Thiohalocapsa sp.
GTGCATCGCCGATGATAGTGTGGGGTCTCCCCATGCGAAAGTAGGTCACCGCCAGGGTCTACCAAGAGCCCCGATCATCAATGATGATCGGGGCTTTTTCTATGGAGGCGGAAAAACAAGGATGGCGCCAGCGCGTGATCGGGTGATGTCGGCTCGGGGGATCAGCGCTGTGGCCGGGGCAAAGAAAGTAAAATCTCGTCTGTGCGGTGGATTGGGTTGAACGCGAGGTCCAAAATCCGTTCGGCCACGAAGTCCGGTGTGCTGAAATTCTCGGTTGATTTTAGATCACGGAATTTTTGCACCTTTGGGAAATCTTCCGGCGGGCACTGACGAATTATCCTTTGCATGTCGGAATCAATGACGCCGGGTGCGACGGCGTGTACGCGCAGCCCGTGGGAGGATTCTTCGAGCGCGATGCATTCGCTCATTCGGTCAATGGCAGCCTTCCCGGCGCAATAGGCCGACCAGCCTGCGTAGGCATTTCTGGCGGCACCGGAGCTAATGTTGATCAGAACTCCCTCACCACCCTGAGCGTGCAGACAACGAATGAACGTTTGGCAGCCGTTGAACACCCCAACGACATTGACCGCAATATGCTGTGCGAAGTCTCCGGCATTATTGTCCCGGATAGGGCCAATGGGTAAGAGCAGCCCCGCGTTGTTGATCCAGAGGTCGATTTTGCCGAAACGTTGAGTGACCTCAGCGCCGAAGTTTCTCACCGATTGAGCGTTGGTCACATCCAGGGCGCGTGCAAGGCAGTATTGGCTGTCGCCGAACGGCGGTAGGGTGCGTGCGCAGATCCCGATCTTTATCCCTTGATCGAGGAAGAAAGTTGCCATGCCGGCGCCGAGCCCGCGACTGGCTCCAGTGATTACGGCGACAGGGCCGGCGGAGTCCATCGTTTCTATGGTTTAGTCGTCCTTTAGCCAACTTTGTAGAGCATCCACAATTGCTTGCGCTTGGGCCTGGCTGGAGATGTTGAACTTGGATTGCTGCCGGTACTCGCCGTTACGTTTCTGATAACGACGGATGGTGTAACGTTGCGGGCCGTAGGTTTCCTTAGCGCGATCCCAGTCCTGGTAACGGTACAGCACCGTCGCCCAGCCACCCTTTGATAAGACGACCTTGTCCAGTTCCTTGGTGGTCTCGATGTCACCCTCTATGTAGGTAACCGTGAGCTCGTCGACGGTCTCCGTCATGTCTTGCTCCAACGTGTCTGAGAGTAAATGGTTGGCGGTTTGCTTGGGATACAGGGTACGTCGATTATCGCTTGGCGCCGTATTGTGCTAGCAGCTCGATCATTATTTCCTTCGTCGCGGGGTCGCGGAGTGTCGCGGCCAGGGATAAGGGGGTCGCTCCGGATGCGTCGACTAGGTTGATGTCAGCGCCGGCGGCAATTAAGCGTTTTGCCTGCTTGACGTCGCCGGATGCCGCGGCCACGTGCAGCGGTGATGCCCCATCCGGTCCTTGGGCGTTGAGGTCAACGCCTTGTTGGCTTAAAAAATGTAGGGTGTCGCGATCCGCCGTATCTTCACGTACCAAGTCGAACAGGAGCGCTTGCAGGTCTTCATCGGCGCCATTGTCGAGCAACAGCTTTGCAGCATGGACTTTACCGCTGCTCAGCGCGAGGTGAAGTGGTGTACGCCCAATGGCATCTCTTGCGTCCCTCTCGGCGCCGTTCTGGAGCAATTCCTTCGCAATTGCGACACGTCCTTGCCCAACCGCGACGTGTAGCGGATAGTCACCGTCCGGCCCTGGGCGATTCACGTCCGTGCCCCAGAACAGATGGCGTTTGATCTGGTCCAGATCACCGATATGGACGGCCCGGTAGAGACTTAGGCTAGGCTTGGGCGGCTCGCCGCAGCCCGTGAGGAAGATGCTCAGGCTGAGCAGGAGCCAGCTGAATGGGAGAGAACGCATAATGTTTGGGTCGATACCGGTGACGCTGGATGTTATGCGTTGGCCTGCCCCGAAGGCAAGCCCACCGATAAGTGTCCGTCCACTGCTTACCGTGCTAATTTGTCGGTCCCATGTTCGGTAAGTTTTTCGTCACTGCCGCCGTTATCTATGTCGCATACTTGGTTGTGCGCTCGCGCTACCAGGGCTCCGAGTCCAGCGAAACGAACGCGGCCACTGCCAAGGGCGACAAACCGCTGTTGGCGCCTGACGTCATCAAGTTCATTGCCTATGCTCTTGCGGGGCTGATGGTCGTTGGTACCGCCCTCTATCTGTTCCAATCCTGGGAGCGGCATCACCAGGTGGTTCATGTGCAGGTGATCAATCCCTTTAGCGGCCAAGTTCAAAATTACGAAACGCGACGTGGGGACATCGGAGGCCGTAGCTTTCGGACATTAGACGGCCGGTTGATCCGAATCGCAGAGATGGAGCGTCTCGTGATCGATGACAGCCGTTGACGTACTCGTGACATTGATCTGGATGATCGCTTCAGTCAGTCCCAGATTCAAGGCGACGGATAACCGAAGCTCGGCACTGCAGTTCTCCTAGACGGAATGGGTTAGGTTGGGCTGAAACAAGAGCATGCGGTCCGATCGCGTCTCCCGCCCGTGGATATCAAACAGCCTCGATTCGGCTAGTTCGCTGACTTTCTGATTTTTCCGCAACGGTGCAACCGACGCTTCGCGCCCTAAACAGTTTTCTGGTACATCCTTCCCTTCGGTCCAGCCTCCAATGCTTTTGACGCATCCGCTGTAAAGTCAGGCCGTGTTGGTCCGTGCACCGGAGATACGCGTCCTGCTGGAATTCCGACGCTATTCTGCTGCGGGTGATTTGGAGTTCGCCCAGGGCGTTACGACGACCACGGAGATTGCGTTCTTTGGCGAGCCCTCGATGATCCGATCACTGTACGATAGATAGACCAGCGTATTCCGGGGTGCGTCGTAGAACCGAACCACTTGCATGGTCTTCGTCAGCAGTGATGTGCGTTTCTTGAACACATCGTCTCCGTCGGTCTTACCCTTGGCGATGTCGTCAGGGATCTGCACGGGCCCAATCTGACGGCATGCGAGGGATGAGTCAGACGTATCTTCGGCGACACCCACGGCGCCGCTTATGCCGCCCGTCTTCGCCCGACTCAGGTAACAGGCAATGCCCGGGATCTGAGGATCCTGAAACACCTCGACGACGATCTTGTCGTTGGGGCCCATCCATTTGAATTTGGTGCTGACCGTACCGATGGTTTCCGCACGCGCAGACATCGTGCAGATGGCAATCAAAATAGCGGGGACAACGAGTAGAGGCATGTTTGGGATCCGGCTCAGACTGGGTGATCCGTATTCTGCGCCATCCGGCTGAGCGGCGACAGTTGCGCGCATTGATCGTTCACACGGCGGCTCGACCGTTGGTGAACAGGCGGACGCATTCGCTGCGGCTGCGAGTCACGCAATCCTCAATGGATACGCCCAGAAACCAGTTCCCCGTCGTCCCGATGGGTCGGTCAGCCAGCGCATGATCCAGTTCGCCGATCAGGTCTTGATGGCCCTTGCGCAAGCACGGCAACCGATTGGTGGCGTGAGCGATCGCGGCAGGCCGGTCCGGCGACACACTGAGTGCTGCGCAGGCCGCGGCAATGCGGTCGGTGTCTGTCAGACTACCTCGGGGGAAGTGGAATGCGAAACCTCGGTAGCGGTCGTCCGCAAGAAAGTCGCGTGACACCGCTGACAGGAAGGGGCCGTCGACACTGATTAGTCCTGCGATCTCCGGGACGGGCAGGTCCGACTTGCAAAAGGCGAGCAGCAAGGTGTCGATTTCGGTCATTCCGATGCGGCCGATCACCGCGGATGCGTTCGGCGCCACACCGGTCAGCAGCCGTGATGCTTCATCCGGCGGTACTGCCAGCGTCAGGTGGGTGCAAGCGCGCTTGGAACCATCCTCAAGGCGCAGGACGAAGCCGCTGCCTTCGGCGGCAATACCGGTCACGGCCCGGCCGGACTCAACCCTGAGGCCCGGTGTAGCTGCGATAGCCGCCGGGATCGCGCCCAGGCCGGTCGGCATCGTGAAGTTCCGCAGTACGTCCTTGCGGCGTGGTTTCTTGCGGAACATGGCGTCAGCCGGGAAGTTGTCCGCGGTCTGACAGATCACGGAGCGGAAGGCGGGGCCCAAAAGGTCCTGGTAGTTGCGTTCGCCGAGCCCTTTACCGTAGTACTCCAGGACGCTGGACTCGGCCTTAGATTGCCGCAATAGCCGAGGCAGAGAGAGCAAGAGTTCCGGGATGTGCAGCGCCGACAAAACGGACTTGCGTTGACCTCCGGACCAGAGCTGGTAGCTCTGCTTAGTCTTGGCTGTTGCCTGCTTGAGTACGTCGAGCTGCTCCATGATCGCCAATAGATTGCCGTAGCTGTTGAAACAACTATGGCTACCGGCCTCAACCCAGAACCCCCCCAGTTCCGCGAATGTGTGGGTCTGCATACAACCGCCTAAGCGCTGATTGCGCTCCACCACCAGCGTGTCAACGCTTGCTTGGATTGCATAGTGTGCGGCGCTTAGGCCGCTGATACCGCCACCGATGACGATATGAGAATGCTTTCGGTCACTCATGGTGAACTCACGTTGGAGGCCAATGGATCAGGGAAGAGCGCGGGTGGCCGCAGTGCCGCGCTTCAATTGACGCGCTCCGTGGGGGGGCTCCGAAATCGGGACCAGTTCGAAGCCATCGATGTCGAAAATGGGCGACGGAGGTCTTGGCGGTTCGCAGTCCGCGAGCGACCAATCCGAGCCTGGCACCAGACTCAGCGCGCTAATGTCAGGCGATTGCACAGGACCACCTTGGTCGCCGAGTTCCTCCAGCAGTGCGCCGAGGGGTGCGAGTGTAAGCCCCGTGGAAGTCTCGGTAGTAGCCACATGTTCGGTTGCGTGGGCCCCAAGTGACGCTCCGGCCTCGCCCGTCGACAGCTCGATTAGGGCCTTGGCGCCGGCCTTGCGAAAAGCCGCCTGATAGCGTGATGCTGTATCCAAGTCGACGTCCCGCTTGACGACGACACGGCGCCCACTCAGGAGGTTCGTCAGCTGCGCGTCGTCGAGCTTAAACCACGCCTGAAGTCTCTGGCGCGTCCGATCGCCATCTGCCTTCTTCAGTAATTCTCCAAAAAAAACAACGCTGTAGTTGTCTTCTGGCATGCTGGTGCCTCTTGTCCTATGGCTTATGCCGGACGGGCATAGCAGTCGGTGACCGCACAAACACGCCGGCACGGCGTCCAATCCAGGCTGTCTTGGATACTTGCGCCGACGTTCCGAGTCTCAGTGGCTTCACCAGAGTGAAGGCACCGCGAATGTCTCCGAGAGCATAACTGCGCGCCTGGTCGTCAGGATAAGCCGCATCGAGTGCCTCGGCCAGACTTGGCTCAATATCGCTGCTAACGCAGTCCACATAGACCTCGGCGGCAGGGATCGTCTTCATGTGGCGGTACCCGATTGTTTTTTTCAGTGCCGCGGCGATTGTCGGCGCTTACTCCTCGCACACATTGAAGGTGTTCCGTAGTCCGCCCGACTGAATGGCGGACTGCAGTTTGCCCTGCAGTGTGGTTGCGAACCGCTAGATGATGCCATGAGCCTGTTTCGCGTAGAAGCCGGTGTCCGCGTCATCGGTGCTCAGGCTTGCGCTGGCGGCGAACACCGCCGCTGCTGAAATGAATGCGAGGTACTGCATTTTGTAGATCTGCTGCGTCGATCGAACTGTGGCGTGAAACGGCGACGAGGGAGAGTGATCATCGGCCGGCTCGGAAAGTCTGGCCTGCCGTGGCTCGGTGAGACCGCGCGAACGGCGTGACTACGACACCCGGAACGCTCGCAGGCTATGGCCAACCGCAACCAAACGTCCTCGCAACCGATCTGCTATGGCCTATCGTGGTCGCGTATACTCCGATCGGGCCGACGCGGGAGGATTCATGAACGGCATCTCCGGATGGTTCGGCACCTTAGTCGACCCCGAGACTGCGGGAGCGTTGATTGATGGCATGCTCGCGGGTAGCGAAGGGGCTCGAGTAAGCATCGCCGATCTGAGCGCTGGCGTGACGGGCGGACACGACCTCGCGCACACGGACGACGAGATTGTCGTTGTGATTTCCGACCGGACTCCCTTGGGCAATGCCGCCGCGGTCGCCGCCGGTTACCGCCGCGATGGCGAATCAGTGCTGCAAGCGCTCCATGGACCCTTCGCGCTGGCTCTCCTG
>JBATTL010000161.1:0-14402 GCA_049670525.1 Thiohalocapsa sp.
CATCTGGCCTATGGGGACCCCTTGCAGAGCTTCACCTCGGACGCCTGGTTCGAGGCCGACTACATCATGCTGTCGCTCATCAACCCGAATGCGACACGCATCCCGGATGCCCATTTCATCTGGGAGGCTCGCTGGAACGGGGCACGGGTGGTGAGCATCGCGCCGGACCACAACCCAAGCTCGATCCACGCGGATCTGTGGATCCCGATGAAGCCGGGAGCCGACCCGTTCTTCAATATGTCCATGGTCCAGGTCATCCTGGAAGAGGAGCTCTACAACCTCCCGTTCATTAAGGAACAGACGGATCTCACGCTGCTGGTGCGGGAAGACAATCAGCGCCTGCTGCGGCACAGCGACCTGGTTCCCGGGGGCAAAGACGATGTCTTCTATATCATGGACCTGCGCACCTGGGCGGCGGTTCCTGCCCCGGGATCCATGGGCAGCGAGACCAAGTCCATCGCTTTGGGTGATATCGCGCCGGCCATCGAAGGCCTGTTCAATATCGACGGAATCAGCGTACGCCCGGCCTTCGAACACATGCGCGTCGAGGCCATGAAGTATCCGCCGGAGGCGACCCGGGAGATCACCGGGGTCCACCCGGATATCATTCGCGAAGAGGCCCGCAATCTGGCCAAGGCGCGCAAGGCGATCCTGCTCAATGGATTCAATATCGGCCGCTATAGCAACGGTCTCTACACCGGCTGGGCGCAGACCCTGCTGCTGGCACTCACCGGTCATGGTGGCCCCAGCGGCGGGCTCGATACCTCCTGGATCGAATGGTCCCATCCAGCACTCATGAAGCTCGCGCTGTTCGACTTAAAGAAGCTCCCGCGCCTGGAGGCCGGCGGCATGGGTGAATTCATGCGCGGCGAGATGATCCATGAGGCTCGGGAGCACTACGATCCGGTCAAGCTCAAGGAGCGCGTGGGCTTCGATCTAAACGAAATGATGGAGATGATCCAAGAGAGTATCGACAGTCAAGGCATGCCCTATCACGGTCCAGTCAAGGGTCTGATCTCCATTGCCGACAACAAGTTCCGGCGTAACAAGGGCGCCAACCGCTACCGCGAGCGCATCTTGAAAGAGGTCGAGGAGCTCTTCGTCGACGTCAACGTGCGCATCGACTCCACAGCGCAATGGGCGGATTACGTGCTACCGGCGGCCAGCCATTACGAGGCATGGGACCTGCGCTCAGTTGGCTTCCACCGCTTTATCAATGTCTTCACCGCACCGGTCAAGCCCATTGGCGAAGCCAAGCCGGATTGGGACATCATGGCTCTACTGGCCCGCAAGATCCAAGAGCGGGCCATCGCGCGCAACGTCGGGAGTGTGCCGGACGGGGACGTCACACGCGATCTGCACCGCATCCACGATGACTTCACCATGGGCGGGAAGCTCATGACACAGCAAGACGCCGCACGCTGGCTGGTAGAGAACAGCCTGGAGATCGACGGTACCCTGGAGCAAGGCGCTGAACGCGGGTTTTTTGTGCTCAACGACAAGGGCGGTCCGGCCCACACCACGCTGAAGCCCGACCGACCGGTGCATCCATTCGAACATCAGGTCGTCGACAAGCAACCCTATCCGACCCTCTCTGGCCGCATCACCTTCTACTGCGACCATGATCGATTCATTCGCCTGGGTGCGCGGGTTCCTACCGTCCGCCACCATGCAGGGAAAGGTGCGTCGCATTACCCGTTGAGTTTCTATACACCGCACACCCGATGGGGCATCCACAGCAATTGGCGCTCCAACAAGTTCATGATGCGTCTCCAACGCGGTGAGCCCAATGTTTATATAAGCCCTTTGCTGGCCGAGCGTAAGGGGATCGAGGACGGATCCAAGGTGCGTGTCTTCAATGGGATTGGGGAATTCTTTGCTCAGGCTAAGTTTTACCCCAGCCTCCCGGCCGACAGCCTGATGATGGAACATGGATGGGAGCCTCATCAATTCGAACAGGGCAAGCCGTTGAACAATGTCACCGCCACCATCTTGCAGCCACTGGAGCTGGTCGGGAATTGGGGCCACCTGAAGTTCACCCTGTGGAAGTGGAACGCCAATCAGTTGGCCCATGAGAGCAGTGTCGATATCGAGTCGGCCCAAACCTCCGCATGAAAACCGACTCCAGCCTGAAGAGGATCATTCGATGACGACCCAAGTCAAGCGCCAATTGGGCATGGTCATGGATCTGAACAAGTGCATTGGATGCCACACCTGCACCTCGGCCTGCAAACTCATGTGGACCAATCGCAATGGCCGCGAATACATGTATTGGAATAACGTCGAGACCCGCCCCGGTGCCGGATGCCCCCGGGACTTCCAGGAAATGGGGGGTGGCTTCGACACCGAGGGCGATCTCAAGATCGGGCGAGAGCCGTCCATGGACGACTACGGTATCCCTTGGGAGTACAACTATGAAGGAGCGCTGATGACAGGGAGCGACCCATGGATGCGACCCAACGTCAAACCAACCTGGGGGGCCAATTGGGACGAGGATGCCGGGGACGGCGAGTACCCGAACAGCTACTACTTCTATCTACCGCGCATTTGCAATCATTGCAGCAACCCGGGCTGCCTGGCCGCCTGTTCGCGCAATGCCATCTATAAGCGCCAGGAGGACGGGGTCGTTCTCGTAGACCAGGAGCGCTGCCGTGGCTATCGCTATTGCGTCACCGCCTGCCCTTACAAGAAGGTCTACTTCAACGAAAAGATCTCCAAGGCGGAGAAGTGCATCTTCTGCTATCCGCGCATCGAGAAAGGCCTGCCCATGGCCTGTGCCCGTCAATGCGTCGGCCGCATTCGCTGGGTCGGATACCGGGATGACACGACCGGCCCAATCCACCTCTTGGTGGAGAAGTACGGGGTGGCCCTACCTCTGCTCGCAGACCAAGGCACCCAGCCCAACGTCTTCTATATCCCGCCCACCTCGGCACCGACCTTCGGACCGGACGGCGCGCCCGAGTCATCCGCCCGCATCCCCATCGCCTATCTCGAAGGCCTGTTTGGGCCTCGGGTCCAGGAGGTCTTTGACACTCTAGCGGAGGAGCGCGCGCGCAAATCCCGCGGTGAAGAATCGGAGCTGATGGATGCCCTCATCGGCTACGACCAAGCTGAAATGTTCAAACTGAGCTGACGCCATGACAGATCAAATCCGACGTGCCCAGGCCCGCTCCCGAACCTGGCAATTGCTCTCGCTGGCCTTCGCGCACCCCGTCGCAGAGCTGCACCCCCAGTTTGCGGATGGGCGCTTCGCCCAGGCCTTCGAGAGCGCGATCGACGAGGCGCTGGAGACCGGGCTGGGGACCAGTCCGGGGGAACCTGCCGAACTCCCGTCGGCCAGGGTACCTTTTCAAGAATTCGAAGCTCAATACATCACGCTGTTCAACACCGGCCCAAAGGGTCGACCTTTGGTACCGCTCTGCGCCGCTGGTTACAGCGCCCTCCTGGATGGGGAGCCGCCCCCGTCGCTGCTGCTCCGCTATGTGCAGTTCTACCGCCACTTCGGACTCAAGATCCGAACAGGTGGCGAGGAGTCGGAATTGCCGGACCACCTGACCTGCCAACTGGAGTGTCTCGCCTGGCTGACCCATCTGGAGACACGCTCACTGGCACAGGGCGACTCGGCGAAAGGCTATCGGCAGGCACAGCACGACTTCATCGATCGGCTGCTCGGGCCGCACTGCGCGCAGTTTGCCCCACGCCTCGCGCGCACCGTCAACGAGCGCGGATACGATCCCTTGTTCGCTGCGCTCGGCAAGGCACTGGACGCTTCCCAGCGCCGCGAGTTGGCGGATCTCCAATCCACTATTGGCGATGAGGTTCAGCCACCTCAAACCCAATCGGCACCGGCCCTAACCCAAAACCTGTGGGGATGACCTATGCAATCTAGACAAGCACCAAGCCATGACCTCGGGCGCGGCGCCCTGGCGGCAGCCCTCTGGTCCGCGCTCTCGACTGCGCCCATCTTGGCGGCCGATCCCAACGCGTTGGAAGTCAAGCCGGGGGAGACCATTCCGCTCGCCATCGTCCCCGCGCAAGTTTCATTGCGGGTTTCGGACGATCCCCAGGACATGCTCTGGGAGCGTGTCCCGGAGTACCAGGTGCAGCTGTTGCCGGCACCGTCAGTCCATGATTCGGTCAAGCTGCGGCAAGCCCAGGCGGGGCCGTCGATACCACTCTATTTCAGCGTCGCGAGCGACCGAAAGCGGCTCTATATCAAGCTTCGCTGGGTGGATCAAACCCGCGATCAGGAGACGCTGACCGACCGCTTCCGAGACGGAGCGGCAGTGCAAATGGCATTGAAGGCCGGCGACGCGACGTCCTACATGATGGGTTCCGCTGACATGCCCGTGAACATCTGGTACTGGCGCTCGGATAGCGACCGGGCAGAGAACCTTGGCGTCGGGGGCTTTGGCTCGACGACCACCTTGCCCGTCCAACCGGTGAGCGTGCAAAGTCATTACCACACCGCAAGGATGCCCCAGGACAATCAATGGACGCTGGTCATGTCCCGGCCACTGGAGCAGGAGGGCGAGTACACCGCACGCTTCGAGCCCGGTTCCGTTCAGCCTCTCGCATTCGCAGTCTGGCAGGGTGCGGACCAACAGCGCGACGGGCTCAAACGAACCAGCCCGGGGTGGATCAACGTCGACCTCAGCCCACTCAAAGGTAGCTAGGCTATGGATGCACCAACCGTCAAACTGCGTGCGCCCGATGCCAAATCTGGATCCTGCGGTCTCGGGCACGCCTGCAACTTCTGCCCGCAAGAGGCCGAGTGCAGCCTGGATAAGCCAGCCCACAATCGAGAACTCATCACCTCCCGACTGGGTCTCATGGGCCAGGTTGTGATGGTGCTGGGCAATAAGGGCGGTGTTGGCAAGAGCACCGTGGCCGCCAATCTGGCGGCGGCATTGGCCCGTCAGGGATTCAGGGTGGGACTGGGAGATGCGGACATCCACGGACCCAACGCCGGCGTCTTTTTCGGCCAGCAAGGCCAGCGGGTCAAGGTCGGAACAGGCGGCATCCGTCCACCCCGTTATCGCTCTGAGGACGGCGCGACCGAGCTCAGGCTCGGCTCGCTAGCGATGCTGCTGCCGGAGACCGACTCCCCGGTGGTCTGGCGGGACGCCTACAAGTTCGACTACATCCACCATCTGGTGGGCTCCTTCGACTGGGGCCCGCTCGACTTCTGGGTGCTGGACATGCCCCCCGGCACTGGCAATGAGCTGATCACCCTGTGCGACCTGCTGGAGGGTACCCGCTTGGCCGCTCTGCTGGTGACCACACCCCAGGCGGTCGCCCTGCACGACAGTCTCAAGGCAGCGCGCTTCTGCCGCGAGCGTGGTGTGCCGCTGCTGGGGCTGGTCGAGAATATGGCCGGCCTCGTCTGTCCCCACTGTGGCGAGGAGATCCAGCTGTTCCCGCGCGATGCACTGTTCGACTGTCTGACCACGGATGGCGTAGCAACCCTGGCCCAACTCCCACTCTCACCGATGCTGGCCTTCGGCTCCGACGCTGGGGTACCGATCGTCGACGCAGCCCCAGACAGCCTGGAGGCCGAAACCTTCGTCGACCTGGCTCGCCACTGCGCGCAGGATCTGCTGAGCGAGGGCCAGAATTCACTGGTGGATGCACTCAGAGACCAACTGGTTGAGGCTGCTCTCATCAGTCCGACACAACTGGCGGCGCTCATGGATCAGCAAGGCGACGGCAACGCCGCACAGGCCCTGCAAGCCGATCTACCGGCCCTAGTCGCGGCCGAGCGCCAGCGCTTGGAGCAGGCCAGGCGCCCATGAACGCTCAACTCCCCTCCCCTGGGCGTCGACGTTTCTTTGGCCACTGGGCCGAACCGGTCCGTTCGGATCCGCGCATCTCAGGCTGGACCCCAGTTGCGGCACCAGTTGCTGCCCCTGGTCCCGGGCCAGCTGCCGTAAGGTATACGACCGGCGACGACGCCGTCCAGTGCGTCCTCTGGGGCATCTGGGCGAGCGGTCCGGATCGCGTCTTCGTCGTTGGCGACGACGGGATCGTTCTGCGCTGGAACGGATTGGACTGGACTCGGGAGCCGTCGGACACCGGGCTGCCGCTGCACGCGGTCTGGGGCAACCCGGACGGTGAGGTCATTGCCGTCGGCTGGATGGGAGCCATCTGCCACCGCCAGGACGGGATCTGGCGCCAGGTCCGAGGCGGCACGGTGGATTTAGGCAGCGGACGCTATCTGAACCGCCGCGACAACCTCCCACTGTTTGGCGTCTGCGGCGACGCTTCCGGCAGGGTTTGGGCGGCGGGGGATCATGGGCGACTGCTGCGATACGACGGCAACTGCTGGATCGAGCAGACATCCGGCGTCGATACCCATCTGCGCGGTGTTCTGGGGTTGGCTGACGGATCACTGCTCGCCTGCGGTCATCAGGGCCTCATCCTGCAACGGGACGGTGACGCCTGGCATCCGATGGAGACCGGCACCCGCGCCAATCTTACCCGGCTCTGGGCACGCGCTGCTGACGATGTCTATGCCATCGGCGGGCGCTATGATCCCGCAACCAACCAGACGGCCGGTTGCCTGCTCCATTTCGACAGCAAAGCTTGGAAGCAGATCCCGGCGCGAGGGTCTGTGCAGCGCCTGCGCGGCATCGCCGGAGACCAATCGAGCCTGATCCTGGTCGGCGATGCGGGCGGCATCTATCAACTTCGGGACGGGGCCATCGAGGCGGTATCGAGCGGTGTGGTCCATGACCTGCTCGACGTCGTCCTGTTCGCCGACCATGGGCTGGCGGTCGGAGACCTGGGTACCCTGCTGCGATCCGGCCTGCAAGCGTATTCGCCGGTGGCGACTCCTAACTCCGCCGCTACTGCGACTCGGGTCCGCCCATCGATGGCTGGCGCCTGTTCGCCTTGGCAACGAGTAGGCTCCGGGGTCACCGACCGGGTACTCCGGTCGGTTTGGGGTACTGCGTCCGACCGGCTGTTCGCGGTCGGCGAGTCCGGAACCATCCTTTGCGGAGACGGCACTCGCTGGGAGTCCATGACGGCACCGACGGACTTGCGCCTGCATGGCGTCTGGGGCACGTCGGAGCGCAATGTCTTCGCCTGCGGCCAGGACGGTACCATTCTGCATTTCGATGGCGGGGCCTGGCGTGAGATCCACCGTCTGGGCGCGGATCGAACCGCGGTCGCGATCACCGGGTTCAGCCCGCACGATGTCTTCGTGGTCGGAGACGAGGGTATGGTCCTGCGTTTCGACGGCTGCACTTGGCAACAGCTGCCGAGCGGCACCAAGCGTGCACTCTATGGTATCTGGGGCCTCGACTCGACGCACCTGTTGGCGGTGGGAGACTTCGGGCTGGTCTTGCGTTGGAATGGAACGGACTTTCGCGCCTTTGAGGCGGGGACCGACGCCTTCCTCTATTCCGTCTGGGGTGACAGCCTGAGCAATGTTCATGCTGCCGGGCTTGCGGGCACGCTGGCTCGTTTCGACGGCAGCCGCTGGACCTTGGAGCCCACCCGCTCGCGCGCCGACCTGCTGGCCTTAGCCGGAAAATCGGGTGGTACAACCCTGGCTGTCGGCACCCGGGGCACGGCTCTAAGCTATGACTCCGGCCGCTGGGTCGGCGAGGAGACCGGCAGCGACGCCAGTCTGTGCGCCCTCTGGGTCGGTCCGGACGGCGACGCCTATGCGGTAGGCGATGGCGGGATCATCTTGCACCGGCGCTGTGGCTGGGCTAGCGTTCGCCGACAGCTGCCCTGCTTCGCGTCCTTCTTGGGTACGAGTTGCCGATGCAAACGCTTAGCCATCAAATCGAGCGTCATGAGGACTGGCTGGTCGCACGGCTCATCGAGTCTGCCAGGCACAATGGTTACTTCCGCTACACCCCGACCCTGGCCCGTGCCTGGCGTGAATCCATCGTCGGCCTGAGCATCGACTTGGGCGCGGCCTTGCGGGACAACAACGCCCCCCTACCAATCGGGGCCGACGACGACTACGCGCAGGATCCTTATTGCCGATTCGCACTTGATACCGCCCGCCGGCATCGCGCCCGGGGCGTGACCCTGGGGCTCTATCTCGGGCTCATGAAGCACTTCCGCCGGGGCTACCTCGATCTCGTCGAAGAGGGCCCCTTCCCGGCTGCTGATCAGACTCGCTACCGCCGCTTTGTGGAGAGCCATTTCGACCGTCTTGAGATCGCCATTTGTGCGGACTGGGCGAGTTCGAACCAGGATGCCGCCCTGGCCGAGCTGACTGCCAAGAACCGGATGCTTGCCAACGACAAGGACAAGTACCTAACCTTGTTCGAGAGCATCGAAGACCCGGTGTTCGTGCTTGACCAGTCCGGCGGCATCGAGAATCTCAACACCGCCGCCTGGCGACTGCTGGGCATGGAGACCGATCCCGGGGAGATCTACTACCGCCCCAATGGCGAATTTCCCGGGCGCGAGCGGATCGAGGCCCTGCTTGCCGGTCAGCCGCTGACAGACGGCACCACGATCAAGCTGCAGACCGCCGACGGGCGACGCAGCTTCGACGTCCATCGCAGAGAGATTCTGGACATCGGAGACAAGTACTCGGGTTCGGTGCTGATCTTCAACGATGTGACCGCTCACCGTCAGGCCCTGGCCGAGATCGAGCAGGTCCACCGGGCCAAGTCGGCGTTCCTCGCGACGGTCAGTCACGAGATCCGCACTCCACTCAACGGCATCCTGGGCGCAGTGCGACTCCTCCGCCGAGGAAGCCTGACGCCTGAGCAAGAATCCTATACCAAGGCGATCGCCCGCTCGGGCGAGCGACTACAGGCCCTGATCAACAACGTGCTCGATTACTCCAAGATCGAGGCCGGCAAGCTCAGCCTGGAGGCCAATCCCTTCAGCCTGCGGGAGATCCTGGACAATGTGGTCGCCATCATGGCTCCCCATGCTCAGGAGCTGGGACACGAGCTGATCCTGGAAGCCCCGTCGCTGGCGGCGGGGACAGTCCTGGGCGACGCCTGCAAACTACAGCAGGTGCTCCTCAATTTGGTCGGCAATGCGCTCAAATTCAGCGAGCGTGGGGACGTGATCCTGCGCCTGTGCGCCGGATCGGAAATGGGATCAGAACCGGAGTCCACATCGGGCGATCTGATCCGCTTCGAAGTGGAGGATCGCGGACCGGGCATGACTGCGGCCGAGCGGCAGCGGCTGTTCCAGCCGTTCACTCAGATCCATCGTCCAGCACCTGACCGCGACCGGGGCAGCGGGTTGGGGCTCGCCATTTGCCGCCACCTGGCCGAGATCATGGGCGCCCAGATCGGAGTACGTCCTGCACGACCACGCGGCAGTCTGTTCTGGATCGAGCTGCCCCTGCCGACCGTCGCGGAACCAATTGCCCCCGTTTGCACGGAAACGACAACGCCTGCAGCCGACCGGCCGCTGTCCGTTCTGTTAGTGGAGGACGACGAGGTGAACCAGTTGGTCGCCAGCGGACTCTTGGAATGCGACGGACACAGGGTGACCCTCGCCGCGACCGGACGCGAAGCCCTCGCGGCGCTCTCCGACAGCGACGTCGACGGCCGCGGCTCGGAGTTCGACGCGGTGGTGCTGGACATTCGGCTCCCAGACATGGACGGATTTGATGTCGCTCAGCAGATCCGCCAGCTGACCGGTTGGAGTCTGCCCATCGTCGCGGTCACCGCCCATGTGGCGCGTCAGGAGCTGACGCGACGCGACAGCATCGACGCACTGATCATCAAGCCCTTCGACCCGCACGAACTCCAGCAGACCCTCGCCCGGCTGGTCGAGCAGGGCGAAGCGCCGCTGCTGGACCAGACCATTCTGAGAGAACACATGGAGAATCTGGGCGACGAGCGTACCGCGCGCATCGTCGCGGCCTTCAGTCGCACCTGCGCCCGGGGTCTGGCGGAACTGAACAGCGGCTGCATCGCATCACCCGGTCAGATCTCGGCAATCGCCCATCGGGTGCGCGGATGCGCCAATGGACTGGGTCTAAGACGACTGGCCCGCCAGGCAGCGCTCGTAGAAGCCGCGGCCGATCAGGCATCCGACCCCCAACTCGCCTTGCTGTTGGATGACCTGAGGTCCAGCATGGTGCGGTCACGCGGTGCCCTGAAAGACGCATGGCGGGACCTGCGCGCGGAAACCGGGCCTACCCGCAATCCGCCTGGACCGGCCCCGCAAACAGATAGCCCACCCCGTGCAGGGTCATGATCAACCGCGGCGCCTTGGGATCATCGCCCAGCTTTTGCCGCAGACGCCCGATCAGCACATCGACGGTCCGATCCGAGGGTTGCCAGTCGCGGCTGCTCACATGATCCAACAACGCGTCCCGGCTCAGCGCGCGGCCCGGCACCGCAGTGAGGGCTGCAAGCAGATTGAACTCCCCCCGGGTAAGTGCGACCCGCTCGCCCGCGCGAGTCCACAGACAGCGATGACCTAAGTCCAGGGTCCAGTCGCCAAAGCCGCGGCACTCGGATGCTCCCGGGCCTTCTTGCCGACCTGCCGCTCGCCGCAGGAGATTTCGCGCTCGCACCACCACTTCGCGCGCATTAAACGGCTTAACAACATAGTCGTCAGCCCCCAATTCCAGGCCCAGGATGCGGTCATAATCCTCGTCTCGACTCGTGACGAAAATCACCGGCAGATCCGAGTCCCGGCGAATCGCCTGGATCAACCCGAACCCGTCCTCGTCCGGCAGACCTACGTCCAGCAGGACCAGGTCCACCGGCCCGCGTAGCAGGGCCAGACGCGCCTCGGCCCCATCGTGAGCCTCCGCCACCCGATGACCCGCCTGCTCGAAATAACCGGTCAGAGTCGCACAGGTCACCGGGTCGTCATCGACGATGAGGATCTGGTGCGCTGCGGCGCTCGACACGGGCTTAGTCTTAACCATGAAGCATTAGGTCGACCCTGGTCGGAAGTGGCAGTCTAGAATGTCACCATTGATTCAGCGTCGTTTCAGGTAATACTCCAGCAATGCTGCGGTGGAATCGTCGTGCCCGTCGGCAACCTTGCCCGCGGTCAATTCACCAAGAATCACACCGGCCAGTTTCTTGCCAAGTTCCACACCCCATTGGTCGAAGGAGTTGATGCCCCAGACGATGCCCTGGACAAATATCTTGTGCTCGTAGAGCGCAATCAGGGCACCCAGGGTGCGCGGCGTGACCCGGTCCATCAGGATGGTGCTGGTCGGCCGATTGCCGTCGAACTGGCGGTGCGGGGCGAGGCGCTCTGTCTCTGCCTCCGAAATCCCCAGGGCCAGCATCTCGGCCCGCGCTTCGTCCAGCGTACGCCCTCGCATCAGTGCCTCGGTCTGTGCGAAACAGTTGGCCAGAAGCTTCACATGATGGTCGCCAAGCGGATTGTGGCTGTGAACGGGTGCGATGAAATCACAGGGAATCAGCTCCGTCCCCTGATGGATCAGCTGGTAGAAGGCATGCTGACCATCGGTTCCGGGCTGGCCCCAGACCACCGGGCCCGTGGCGTAGTCGACGCGAACGCCATCGCGGGTGACATGCTTGCCATTACTTTCCATGTCGCCCTGCTGGAAGTACGCGGAGAAGTACTCCAGGTACTGATCATAGGGCAGGATCGCCAGGGTTTTGGCGCCGGCGAACTCCCGATACCAGACCCCGAGCATGGCCATGATCACGGGCAGGTTCTGTTCCAGCGGTGCACTGCGAAAGTGCTCGTCCATGTCGTGGGCACCGGCCAGCAGTTCAGCGAAATTCTCAAATCCAATGGCGAGTGCGATGGGCAGACCGATCGCGGACCAGAGTGAATAACGCCCCCCGACCCAGTCCCAGAAGCCGAACATATTGACGGTATCGATACCGAACGCGGTCACTTCTGCGGCATTGGTGGAAACCGCGACAAAGTGATTGCGCACCGCGTCCTCGCTGCCCAGGGCCTCCACGAGCCATTGCCGCGCGCTGCGCGCGTTGGTCATGGTCTCCTGGGTGGTGAAGGTCTTGGAGGCGACGATGAACAGGGTTGTCTCCGGATCGAGGTCCTTGACCGTCTCCACCAGGTGCGTACCGTCGACATTCGAGATGAAGTGCGCCCGCAGCGTATTGGACTGATAGGGCTTGAGCGCCTCGCAGACCATCTTGGGACCCAAATTGGAACCGCCGATACCGATGTTGACGACATCGGTGATGGGCTTGCCGGTGAAGCCCTTCCAATCGCCGGAGCGCACGCGTTTGCTGAAAGCATCCATCCGCGCGAGCACCGCATTCACTTCCGGCATCACATCGGCGCCGTCCACCAGGATTGGCGTATTGGCGCGGTTACGCAGCGCCACGTGCAGCACGGCGCGATCCTCGGTGCTGTTGATGTGTTGACCGGAAAACATTCGCGTGCGCCAGCTTTCGATATCGACGGAACGCGCCAGGTCGAACAGCAGCGTCAGAGTCTCGTCCGTGGCGATGTGCTTGGTGTAGTCCAGATGCAGCCCGGCGGCATCGAGGGTCATGCGCGCGGCGCGATCGGCATCGTTGGCGAACAGGTCGCGCATGTGCACTTGGGACATCTGCTGCCAGTGCTGCGCAAGCGCTTTCCATTCGGGGGTGGTGGTAACGAGTGGCATCGGGAAAATCCTCGTGGAAAGGGATCGGATGCGGTGCGGTTTCGACAACTCTATATGCCGATTGTACGCCCGTATTCGGGGCAACCCGACGGCTGCAGCTCAACAAGGGGAGCGGAGCCGCCGCCACCCCAGCGTAAGTCAGCCTGAACGCCGTGCTGCTCCACCCGAGCTCAATAGCCGTACCAGGCAATGGCTGGGGTGCCACTTGCCCCGCGCAAGCCGACCGCGAACGCGCCTGCGATAGAGATCAGGCGCGAGCGGCTGTTTCGATCTGTGGCGGGTCTGATTACAGAAACGGCATGCGGCAACAATGTTCTTGCGCGCAGAGCTGCCGCCGGCGTGACGAGCATGCAGATGCTCTCCAGTACACTGGAAACGGCCAGCAGCGCTTTGGCTCAAGCCATAGGTTGCGACGAATTCGGATGAATTCGACTGCCACATCGGCATGTCGCAGTAGTAGCAGCGACCTTGTTGGTGGCGAAAAGCAGAACTACGGGATCTTGACAGGGAATCGGCCATGGTAGGCTCCTCTTCTGGTTGAAGTGGGGCCCGCCACCACACAGAGCGTATGGAGGGAACCGCGCGATTCAATCGTCGCGGCTATCGGCTGCGGCACCTTAGAGCGACCGCAGATCGTGAGTCTAGTCACTCATTAACGGGTGCACAAGTCGCGGCGTAAACCGTTCCGTGCAGCAGCCAAGCTTCCGATAGGTCCTCGCGCAAACGATTCTCGAACAGCCTCACGGCGGTTGGCATGCAGGACGCCCACGCTGAAGCGACAGATTAGTCGGCACTTTCAGTCATCCATTCCGTTCCGCCAATCCTGATCTTCCCTGTCGAATAGCCTGGTAGCCTCGATCGGCCCCCAACTGCCGGCGGGATAGGTATGGATGTAATCGCGCTCGGTGGCCCAGACTTTGAGTACCGGGTCCACGACACGCCAAGCATAGTTAACTTCATCGTAGCGCAGGAACAGGCTGTGATCGCCCTGAATGACGTCGAGGATCAGGGCCTCGTAAGCGTCGATCTGGTCACGACCGATGCTGCAGGTGCTGGCGTCGAGACGTTCGGTCTGAGTGCGCATGGTCAGTCCCGGCTGCTTGACCAGCAGTTCCAGACGCATGCACTCGTTGGGCTGGATATTCAGCAGCAGCCAATTCGGTTTGAGCTGCTCGATCGGGGTATCGCTGAACAACTGTTGAGGCACATGACGAAAGCGGATGCTGATCAGCGAGTTAGTGGCACCCATGCGTTTACCGGTGCGCAGATAAAAGGGCACACCGCGCCAGCGCCAGTTATCAATATAGAACTTCATCGCGGCGTAGGTCTCGGTGGCACTGGAAGGATCGACACCCGCCTCTTCCAGATAACCGGGCAGCTTGGCGCGATCGGCGCCGCCGCCACGGTACTGCGCACGGAACGCGTGGGCGTGCACGGCCTGGCGTGGAATCGGGCGAATCGAACGCAGAACCTTCACCTTCTCGTCGCGCAGCGCCTCCGCATCCAGACTCGGCGGCGGCTCCATGGCCACCAGTGTCAGCATCTGCAACAGATGACTCTGGATCATGTCGCGCAGTGCGCCGACGCCATCATAGAATCCGGCACGTCCCTCGATTCCCCGGGCCTCGGCGTGTGTGATCTGCACGTGGTCGATATAGTTGCGATTCCAAAGGGGCTCGAGCAATAGATTCGCAAAGCGGAAGACCAGCACATTCTGTACCGTACTCTTGCCCAGGTAGTGATCGATTCGGTAGATCTGGTCCTCGCTGAAGTGCCGATGCAGATGCCCGTCCAATATCTCGGCGCTCTCCAGGTCGTAGCCAAAGGG
>JBATTL010000162.1:0-9621 GCA_049670525.1 Thiohalocapsa sp.
CAGGGGATCGACGCGGCTGTTTAGGTTGCGCGTCAGCGCCGACAGGTCTCGGGTGGCGCGCTCGAGTTGATCCGTGACGGGATCAACGCGGGCTTGCAGCGACTGCGCCAGATTGCCGTAATGGGCAAGCGTCTGATCCGCGCGCCGGCTCAGCGGCTGCAACTCGCTATCGAGGGTGTTCAGAAGCGTCTGCGCGTCCCCGAGGGTGCCATTCAGATTGTCGACGGCCTCTCGAATGCTGCCGGATTCGACCAACTCCTTGACTCCGGCGAGGGTATCCGTGGCATTCGCGATCAACGCATCCAGGTCGAGGTTGTCGAGCATTTCCTCGACCCGGTCCCGGGTCGCGGCGATGGCGGGGACGCGGATCGGTCCTCCCGGCGTCGCCGCATAGCTGCGCTTGGGCAGTTGCGGGTTCAGACTCAGGGAGACCAGATACTGACCGGTGACGACACTGACTGATTCCAGTCTCGCTCGCAGTCCTTTCTCGTCGATCAGACGTTGGATCATATCGCGCACATCGTTCTCGCCCGTGGTCCCGAGCACGTGGACATTTTGCGGCCAGATCTCATAATCGACCGGAATACGGAAGCTGTCACGATCCGGCAGATAGTCGACGCCGATCTGGGTGACCTGGCCGATGGGCACGCCCTGAAACTGCACCTGTGCCCCGGTATTGAGACCCTGCACGGATCCCGGGAAATAGGTCACCATACGGATGCGCTCCCGCAGCAGCGCACCGCTGCTCAGGGCCAGGACCGCAACCACGACAAGCACCAACGCGCCGAGCACGAAGCCGCCGATGACGGTGGGATTCGCCTGTTTGCTCAACGCGGACTCCCGGTGGCGCTGGAGCCGGCAGTGACATCCGCATGCGTGTAGGCGGCGAGCACCAACAGAGTATACCGATCAAGGGGCTTGGATTCCGGGAGCGATGCTTGGGGGGGAAGCCGCCGGATTGCCGTACTTGTCATGATTCGATTCATTGGCAACCGCTGGATTTCATGAAAGCTGCCGGTTGGCGTCCCGGTCTCCGCCGCGGTTCAGAAACGCGCGCACTTGGTCGATATTGCTGCGATCGCGCAGCGCGCGGGGGTTTCCAGTGGTGAGCATGGTCCGCGTCTCGGCGTCCAGGAAGACCGAGTCGTCCCCGATGGTGAACAGGCTATCGAGATCGTGGGTGATGACCACCATGGTCGTGCCCAGGCTGTCGCGCAGTTCCAGGATCAGTTCGTCGAGTCGGCGGGCTGACAGCGGGTCCAGCCCGGCGGATGGCTCGTCGAAGAACAGCGTATCCGGATCCAGCGCCATCGCGCGCGCGACGCCGACGCGCTTGCGCATGCCGCCGCTGATCTCGGACGGATAGTAGTCGCCGAATCCCGCCAGTCCCACCAGTGCCAGCTTGTATTGGGCGATGTCGCGGATCTGCTCCCTGGCCAGGCTGGTGTATTGCTCCAGTGGGAGGGCCACATTCTCCTCCAGGGTCATCGAGCTCCAGAGCGCGCCGCTCTGGTACATGACGCCGTTGCGCCGCATCAGACGGGTTCGCTCCGCCTGCGTCGTCTCCCACAGGCTGACGTCGTTCATAAGCGCGCGCCCGGTTCGAGGCTCCAGCAGTCCGGTAAGACAGCGCATCACGGTGCTCTTACCGCAGCCGCTGCCACCCATGATGATGAATACGTCACCGCGATGGATGTCGAAACTCAAGCCCCGCTGCACCAGTGTATCGCCATAGCGCAGCTCGATGTCCTGCAATCGGACCTGCACCTCGCGTTGCGTCGCACTAGCCCGGGCTTTCACGACAGACCGATGGCGTCGAAGATGATAGTGAGCACCGCGGCGGCGATAACAATGAAGACGATGGCCGTGACCACGGCGGATGTGGTTGCCTCGCCCACCGCGGCGGCGCTGCGCCCGCACTGCATACCACGCAGACAGCCCGACGCGGCGACGATGGCACCATAGACCACCGCGCAGATCAGGCCCTGGATGATGTGATTCCAGCCGATCGCCGCCTGCGTCTCGATCATGTATGCGGTCAGGGTCAGACCGGCCACGGTGGTGCCGACGAACGCGCCGCCCAGGATACCGAGCACGTCCGCGTAGATGGCCAGCAATGGTGTCATCAGGATCAGCGCCAGCATGCGCGGCAGCACCAGGAACTCCATGGGCGAGATGCCGAGCGTGCGCAGGGCGTCGATCTCCTCATTGACTTGCATGCTGCCGAGTTGGGCGGCAAAGGCCGCACCGGTGCGTCCGGCCATGACGATGGCGGTGATTAGCGCGCCCATCTGTACGACGGTCGCCAGCCCGACCAGATCCGCGACGTAGATTCGGGCGCCAAACTGGGCCAGCTGCTGGTCGCCGATGTAGCCGAGGATCATGCCTACCAGAAAACTGACCAGCCCGACGATGGGCAGCGCATCGGCGCCGGCCTCCTGGACGATCAGCCAGAGCTCCGACCGACGGTAGCGCGCCCGACCGAGCAGGAACCGGCGCAGCGCGAGTGTGCCTTCGCCAAAGAACGCCATGATCTCGCCGGTGGAGCGGACCAGGTCTATAAAATCGACGCCTAAACGTCCGACGAAACCCGACGGTTGGTCTGTCGCATGGCCATCGCCAACTCGCTCCGGAACGACGCGTGCAAGTTCAAGCAACGCGCGCAGGCCCTGGGGCAATGCCTCCGTATCGCAGTCGACGCCGCGCTCCCGGCACAGCCGTTCCAGTCCCGCGATAAAGGCCACCAGGCCGGAATCCCAACCGTCGAGCTGGCTGGTGTCGAAGCGCAGTCGGCGCAGTTCTGGTCGGCCGTCCAGTAGCTCGAGCGCAGCACCCAGGCGTGGTAGACGCTGTTCGACTCGCCAGGCGCCACCGAGATGCAGGACGGCTTGTTCGTTGGCGGCGCTCGGTCTCGGGCGCAGTTCCATGGTCGGTGCAGCTGGGGTGGGCAGGGCGGGGCCTTCGGTCTTGGGTACCGTCGATTCCATAAGTGACGTCGCGGGGCGCGTGGGATCCGACCTGCCGGCTCGGGTATTGCCAGGAAAAGGTCCGGGGACAGTATATGCGGAAGCAGTCTGGGGCGGAGCGTCGGTACCTTTTTCAGGCGTTGTTGTCCCGAAAGACGGTGTTGCCCGTGGCGCGTTCGATCTGTCCGCCCTGATCTGCCGTCAGCGGCAGACGGCCGGGCGGGAGCGACGCAATCTCACCGATCAGGGTATCGGTGCATGTGCTTGTCCCGGCGCGGCGGGCGGATTGGGTCAGCCTGAGCATCGGTTCTAACTATTGTCGCGCTTCGCGGGCGAAATTATCGATCAAGGCGGCGATGCGCTCGGCATGGACATGATGCAGCGCGTGGCCTGTGTCCTCGAACACGACAAGCTGGGTATTGGGCGCCTGCCGCACCAGACGCTCGGCGTGGTTCCAGGCGGGCACGATATCGTCGGCGTCGCCGGTGATCAGCAATAGCGGGTGCTGCAGAAAGCTGTAGTGGCTGCTTTGCTGCTCCAGAAAAGGGCTCAGCAGACGGATGTCCTCGGCGTTCGAAATAAAGGTCTGTGGGCGAAGGGTTAGTTCGACGCCGGTGCGCTCGCGATAATCGGGCGGCACTGGATCCGGCGCGAAGACGGAGTTGATGCCCGCATCGATGGTTAGTCGGCCGGCGGTCAGGGGCAGGCTGTGCGCGAACAATGCGCCGAGGAGCGGCACCCCCGCAAGGTCGTTGTACCAGGCAACGCCGCCTTCCCAGGCGTGACTGCCTCCGGCCAGCAGCACGGCTCCCAAGGCGGCGTGGGGATAGTCCAGCAGGTAGGCCAGCACCAGGGAGCCGGCCCAGGAATGACCCACCAGGATTGGTTGCTCCACGCCGAGCGCGTCGAGCAGCCCGTGGATGATCCGGGCCTGTTCCGCGGGATCAGGCCAAAGGCCATCCGGGCGGTCGCTATAGCCATGGCCAGGGCGGTCGACGGTGATCACACGGTGGTTGGCCGTGAGCGGTTCGACCAGGCTGGCATGGAAGTCGAGCAGGCTGGTACTGGCGCCGTGGATCAGCACCACGGGTGCTTCTTCCCTGCTCCCGGGACCGCTGTCCGTGTAGTGGACGCGGACGCCCGCTCGTTCCATGAATCGCCCGATGGGCGGGAAGCGATCTTCCAGACGCTGGGACGCGATACTCGTGGCAACGACGAGTCCGCCGAGCAGCAACAGGGGGGCGAGCAGCCAGGGCATGAAAGCGTTTCCAGGGGCGTGATGGCGCTGATGCGCAGAAACTGGGGGGGCGTGGACTTCGGCGCAATCGCATCGTGCAACAGGCGTGGATCAGAGCGTCGTCATTCTCCGGCGAATAAGCCGCTGCGGGCCGCTTCTGTGATGATCGAAATGGCCGGATGTTTGATACGGCGTTCCGCGGAAATGGCGTAAAAGCGTTCCGTTACCTCTTCGGTACGACCGACCACTTCGACCGCGTACTTCGCGAGTACGTCCGCTTCCACCGCCTGGGGCGACGTAAAAATACCGGCGCCGGCCTCGCCGAAGGTCTTCATCAGCGCGCGGTCCTCGATCTCGGCGACGGTGCGGGGTCGTACGCCGATACGATCGAACCAGAAGTCCAATCCTCGACGCAGCGCGCTGGTGCCGGTCGGCATCAGCATCGGGGCCGCTTCAAGCGATTTCGGGAATCCTCCGCTCCAGCGTCCGGCCTCGCCCTTGGCCGCGAAGAAGGTCACCGGGGATTCGCCGAGCGCATGGTTGTACGCGCGTATATTCAGCGCCGGATTCAGCGGACTGTCCGCAAGGACCAGATCGAGTTTGTGCACCGACAGATCCGCGAGCAGATCCACTAGTGGTTTCTCGACACAAACCAGACGGAGCGGCTCGGACATGGTCAGCGCCGGTGCAAGCACCCGGTGGGTCAGCAACTTGGGCACGACCATCGCGATACCAACATTCAGCGTCAGGCCGCCACCGGGTGTTCTTCCCGCCAGCACGTCCTGTAACTCGTCGCTGATGCGGAACATGTCGTCCGCGTAGGAGAACACCAGTCGCCCCGTGTCGGTCAGAATCAGATTTCGGCCGGTCTTGGCGAATAATTTCGCGCCGATCTGGTCTTCCAGTTCACGCAACTGACCGCTGATTGTCTGGGGTGTCAGGTGGAGCATCTGCGATGCCCGGGCTATTGAGCCATGGGACGCGACAGCCCAAAAATATCGGAGGTGCTTTAGGTTGATGTGAGCCATAGGGCGCCAAGATTACGGCACCCTAACCGGGGTGACAAACCCGCGCGCTTTGTCCGCTGGTGCCGGGACAGAAAAGACTACGGTACACCCGGCGCCAATGCGTTGAATGTGAGCCACGGAATGCTCGCGGATTGAATCTGGTCCAAGGGTCGTCGTCAGACGCCTGCTCGGGCCGATCATCGCAGTGGGATGTGCAATGGCGTTTTCCGCCAAGCGCCCTAGGCCCGAAGGCGGCCATCATAGTCGACTCCCGGTCGACCGGCGCTGGGCTCGATATGCCCAACCACCCAGGCACGCTCCCCCGCGTCCCTTAGCCAGGAACAGGCGGCCTCGGCCTGCGCCGCTGGCAGACAGATCATCATGCCGACGCCGCAGTTGAAGGTGCGCAGCATCTCGTCATTGGCGATATCCCCAGCATCCTGCAGCCACCTGAACAGAGGAGACAGGGGCCAACTAGAGAGATCGACCCGAGCGCCAACGTCGTCCGGCAGCACCCGCGGCAGATTCTCCGTGATGCCGCCGCCGGTGATATGCGCCAATCCGTGCACATCGAATTGCTGGATCAGGCCGAGCGCGGACTTGGCGTAGATTCGGGTCGGCGCCAACAGCCGTTCGCCCAGAGTCGCGCCGTCGAAGGCCGTGGCCGCGTCGGTGCGACTGACCTCCAGCACCTTTCTGATCAACGAATAGCCGTTTGAATGGGGGCCTGAGGATGCCAGTGCGATCAGTGCATCACCTGGTCGGACACGCTCGGCAGTGATGATGGCCTGCTTCTCGACGATGCCCACGCAGAAGCCCGCCAAGTCGTAGTCCCCCGCTTGGTACATGCCCGGCATCTCTGCCGTCTCGCCGCCCACGAGTGCGCAGCCGGCTAGACGACAGCCTTCGGCAATGCCGGCGACGACAGCTGCGGCGACGTCCACGTCCAGACTGCCGGTGGCGTAGTAATCGAGAAAGAACAGCGGCTCCGCACCGCTGACGATGATGTCGTTTGCGCACATCGCGACCAAATCGGTGCCGACGCTATCGTGCCGCCCCAGATCGATCGCGAGCTTCAGCTTGGTGCCAACGCCGTCGGTGCCCGACACCAGCACGGGCTCGCGATAGCCAGTTGGCAACTCGAACAGACCGCCGAAACCACCGAGGCCAGACAACACGCCAGGCCGAACCGTGGTTGCCACAGCCGGTTTGATACGCTGAATCAGTCGTTCCCCGGCATCGATATCGACGCCTGCGCCGCGATAGTTTAAGCCTTGATCAGCCATTGATCGCTTCCCGTTCAGTCCTGTCCAAAGGTGTTGTCCTCGGTGAATCGGAAGTGTCCCGTTCGCAATCTATCCCGGCGTTCGTAGATTATTGCGAGGGTCGCAACACAGCATCCTATGGCGTCCCAGGAGACCCGCGCGGACCTCGATCTTAACGCCATATCGCGATACGAGATCTCTGGAGCCAGCATCAAAGAAAAATCTAAAGGGCCTGTTTGCGGGTGCGTTCAAGCTCGTCCAACTGGATGGGCGTTCGCAATACGGACCCATCCAGCAATGGCCGTCCGTTGGCCGCCAGCCGCAGGCGGCCCTCGGCGAACCAGTGCACCGCCAACGGATAGATCAGATGTTCCTTTTTGAGTACGCGTTCGGCCAATGTTTCGACATTGTCGCCGGGTAGGACCGGTACTCGAGCCTGGATGATCGCAGGGCCTCCATCTAACTCATCCGTGACGAAATGCACCGTGGCACCGTGCTCCCGTTCTCCGGCTTCGATGGCGCGCTGGTGCGTATGCAGTCCCGTATACTTCGGCAACAGTGATGGGTGGATATTGAGCATCCGCCCCGAATAACGCGCGACGAAGGCGGGTGTCAGGATGCGCATGAATCCAGCGAGCACGACCAGACTTGGGGCCAAACCGTCCACCACCCCGGCCAGCTCGGCGTCATAGGCATCCCGGCTCGGGTAGCCGCGATGAGGCATGACTCGCGTTGCGATGCCGGCTCGGGAAGCCCTCTCGAGTCCGAACGCGTCGTCCTGATTGCTGACCACCGCCAGGATCTCGATCGGCAGATCACCGCCCAGTTGCCCATCGATCAAGGCCTGCAGGTTGCTGCCGCAGCCGGAAATGAGCACAACAAGGGGTAGCCGTTCCTGGGTCGTCATTGGACAGGTCGTAGGAATCGTCTCTTCATCAGGTTTGCCGTTGGACCACGCGGCACGCAACGCTGGTTGCGTATGGATCGATCACCGCGACGGCTGTCCCGACCGGCGATCCTTGATCCGGTGCCCTGTTGCTCAGCATCCCGGCTCGTAGCGCAAATCGAGCGTGTAGGGATGCTCGCCCGCGGGCTCCTCCGGTGGCGGGTCGATATCGCCGGGGGTGTGCCCCAGGAGGCGGAACCGGGCGATGCGTCGGCCCTCGGCCTCGTAGCTGTTGACCGGGAACCGGTCTTCACTGCGTCCGCCGGGGTGGGAGACATAGTAGCTGCAACCGCCCAGGCTGGCCCGATTCCAGGTGTCAACCACATCGAATACCAGCGGGCTGTGAGACGGGATGGTCGGGTGCAGACCGGAAGGCGGACTCCAGGCCTTGAAACGGACGCCAGCGACATATTCGCCTTTGCGTCCAGTGGGACGCAGGGGCAAGCGGCGGCCATTGCAGCTGAGCAGGTGCCGGGTATCGGTCATACCGTTGACCTTAACCTGCATGCGCTCGACCGCCGAGTCGACGAAGCGCGACGTGCCCTGGGCCGTGACCTCCTCGCCGAGCACGTGCCAGGGCTCGATCGCGCCACGGAGCTCCATACGGATACCGTTGCCGGTGATGAGATCACCGTAGTGGGGGAAGCGGAACTCGAAGAACGGGTCGAACCAGGCCGGGTCGAACGGGTAGCCGGCGCGCTGCAAGTCGCAAATGACGTCTTCGAAATCCTGTCGCGCAAAGTGCGGCAGCAGGAAGCGATCATGCAGCTCGGTGCCCCAACGGATCGGCTTGCGGCTGTAAGGCTCCTTCCAGAAACGTGCCACCAGCGTGCGCAAAAGCAGGATTTGCGCCAGGCTCATACGTGCATGGGGCGGCATCTCGAAGGCGCGGAACTCCACCAGACCCTGGCGGCCGGATGCGCTGTCCGGCGAATAGAGTTTGTCGATGCAAAACTCGGTGCGATGGGTATTGCCGGTAACGTCCACCAACAGATTCCGCAACACGCGATCGACGATCCACGGCTGGTTGAAATCTTTCCCGACCTTGCCGTTGGGCATTTGCTGAAAGGCGATACCAAGTTCATACAGCCTGTCGTCGCGGGCCTCATCGACGCGCGGCGCTTGGCTTGTGGGGCCGATGAAGGTCCCGGAAAACAGGTAGGACAGGCTCGGATGGTGCTGCCAGTAGGTGATCAGACTCCGAATCAGGTCGGGACGGCGAAGCAACGGACTGTCCGCGGGGGTCGGTCCGCCCAGGGTGACGTGGTTGCCGCCGCCGGTGCCCGTGTGGCGGCCGTCGAGCATGAACTTCTCGGTGCCCAGGCGCGTGAGCCGTGCCTCTTCGTAAAGGATGCCGGTGTCGCGCACCAGATCGTCCCAAGAACTCGCCGGATGCACATTGACCTCTATGACGCCAGGATCGGGGGTGACGGCAAGCTTGGTCAGGCGGAAGTCCCGCGGCGGTTCGTAGCCCTCGATGATGATCTTGAGGCCCGTCTCGGCAGCGCTGGCCTCGAGGCTGGCGACCAGATCCAGCCAGTGCTCGAGGTGCGTCAGCGGCGGCATGAAGCAGTACAGCCGGCCTTCGCGTGCCTCGATGCAGAGCGCCGTGCGCACCAACTCCGGCGGATAGTCATCTGGAAGCACCGATTGCGCGGACAGCGGTTGGCGATGATCCTCGACCGGTTGTTCGCGACCATGGTGCCTTGCCGCCGCGTCCGGGCTCTGGCCCTGTTCGTGCCAGGCCTGATGTGGTTGATCGGATTCGGCGACAGTTGCGAAGCGTCCGCCCTCGCGGCCGCGCGCGATCATGTTGGCATGGCTGTGCAGAGGTGGCACTGGCTCGAACGGGTCTCGTGCCGGATCTGTGTCCAGTTCCGAATCCGGCATATGGGGCAGGGCGTCCAGCGGTAGACGGAAGCCCATCGGCGAATCGCCCGGAATCAGGAACAGGTTGCCGTCGCGCAGCGACCACTTGCCGCTGACCCAGCCGCCGCGTTCCCTGTCACCCAACGGGAGGCCGGCCCAGCGCAGCGGCAGCGCGTAGCCGGCGACACGGTCCAGGCCCTGGCTGAAAACCCGGGCAATCCTGGCGCGCTCGATCGGGTCTTTGAGTTTGCTGTCGAAGGGGTCGACATTGGCCGGGAGGCGCGCCTCTTTCCACAGGTAGTAGAACACGTCCTCGTGGGCTGGCTGGGCG
>JBATTL010000163.1:0-2465 GCA_049670525.1 Thiohalocapsa sp.
AGGTGCGCTGCGCGCAGGCCGATCAGCGCCAGCAGCAAGCGCGCGGATGCGTGCGTGAGCTCGCCGACGCGTATTACCCCTACGACCTTGAGACCGGCCGGGCACAGCCGCCCGAGTGCGTCGCCGAACGCTTGGCCGAGTGCTGGAGTCAGCTCGCCGAACTGGCCAAGCAGATCGACTTGCCCGAACGCGCCCGCGAGCGCATCGCCAAGGCCGAACGGCTGACCACGCAATTGTTGGCGACGGTGGCTTTCTTCTTCGCGACCATCTAGACCAAGATCGAGGCGGCAGGCTTCGCTCCCGAGATCGAAGCTACCATCTACGAACAGCTGATCCCGGCGATCGACGTGGAGCGGGTCGCCGCACGCAGCACCAGCGCCGAGCGCCGACACGCCCTGCCCGCGACAACAATCAAACTCGCTGCTCGAATCTTTGCGTCGACCCGACTCACCGCTGCAAGCACTCCCGCAGCAACTGCGCACGGACATCGAGAACGTCGCCAGCGACTGCGGCGACCTGTTCCAACGCAGCAGTTCCTGCGCGGAAGGGCGCAACGGCCAATTGGCCTTGTACCACCATGGCAAGCACCGCCTCAGCACCCGTCGGTTGGCGGCACTCACCGCCCTGCACAATGACTTCATCCGGCGACCTGAGGGAACCACCGCCGCCGAACGTTTCTTCGCTCACGCGCCAGAACCAATGTTCGACTGCTTGGTCCGAAACCTCGATACGCCGCCTCGGCCCGCACAGAAACGACCACCAGCACCACGGCGGGCCTACCTTGAAACGCTGGCGGCTTAGCGCAGGTGGCCGGAACGATGATAAAGGCCATCTCAACCCGAGTGTCGGTATGCGGCCTCGATTCATGGCAGATTCGGCGTGCCTGTTTGGGTTTTCTTAATGGTTTGCAGACCGAGAAGCTGGTTAGTTGAAAAATTTCTCTAATCAGTAGGCGGCTTGGATTTCCTATCCGTCTGTGCGTTGATGTAATGCCGGGCCAGGCCGGTCATGTAGTCCACGGCGGCCTTGACCTCGGCGTCGGAAAGCTCGTCGTTGCCACCCCGGGGCGGCATCATGGTGTAGTCGGGGCCGAAGAAGCCCTCGATGGCGTGGCTGTAGAGGGTGGCTTGGTCCTGCTTAAGGCGCGGCTTCCAGTCGGCCGGCGTCATGGGGATGGGGGCCCCGGCGATGCCGTAGCCGTGGCAGCCCTCGCAGTTCGCGAGCCAGATGGCGCGTCCCTGCGCCATGGTCTCACCGTCCAGGTGCACATAGGCCGATTCCCCGGCCGCGACCCCTGACGCCAGCAGCAGGCCCAGAGCGCCGCCCAAGGCCCGCAGGGTCAAGGCCTCAGCCCTCCACCGGGATGCGGATCACCACGCCGCCCATGACGTCGCCCAGCTTGAAGTCGCGGCGGGGCGAGTCCTTGTGGTCGTTGTGGCAGGAGACGCATACCGGGGCCACCGCGGTATCCGCGTAGACGGCGGTGAAGTATTTCTGACCGCCCAACTCCTCCTCGGTGTAGAAGTTCTCGCCCTTGTTGTCGGCGATGAATTGCAGGCCTTCCTTCTCCGCATCGGTCTTGGGCGCGTTCTGGCTGTTGATCGGCCACAGGGATTGGAGGGAGTAGTTGAAGTTCACGTCGGGCAGCTTCTCCGTCCGCTCCGCCACCAGCTCGGAGCCGAAGCGGAACATCTGGGCCGGCAGCACCAGGGCCTTGTCGTCCTCGAAATGCTCGCTCGCCTCGATGACCTTATCCTTCTTCACCAGGCGGTTGACGATCTTGCGGGTGTAGACCGTGCGATCCGAGTCCAGCACCACGTGCAGGGCATCGGCCATGGCCTTGGGGGTGATGACGGGTTGGTTGGCCACATCGGGGACGGCGCTGACGGCGGCGGCTGTGCCCAGGCCGGCGGCCACGGCCACGGTCGTCCATTTCTTCATGCTCGTGATTTTCATGGTTTTACCTCGCTCTCGTTGATGACTGCCGAAGGGATCGGCGCTTGGGTTCTGTCACTGGCTTCCAGCTCGCGCTGGTAGCGTTCCAGATCGGCGCGGGCCAGCTCGATGCTGCGTACCCGCACCGCCGGCTGGCCGCTGAAGTTGCGCTGGATGAGAGCCTCGTCGGCCAGGGCGTCCAGGGCCAAACCCAGGCCGTGGCAATGGATGCAGGCCGGGCGGATCATCTTGCTGTTGGGCGACAGGTTAGCGCTCTGGTTGTGGTCTACCATGGTGCGGCTCATCCAGTCGTTGACGTCGAAGTCGATGCGGGGCATGTGGCATGTGGCGCAGGAGACGCCGCTGTTGGCCTTGCCCTCTCCCGCCACCTCCGCTTGCCACAGGCGGTGATGGGGCGAATCCTTGTACGCCAGGGAATGTTCGTCCGCGTGACATTGCAGGCAGCCCTCCACCGCGGCCCGGGTCACGTCGAAGTCATGGGCGCCGTGGCAGCTCACGCAGCCCAGCTC